>JBCCSG010000117.1:0-19378 GCA_039200565.1 Cyanobacteria bacterium P01_D01_bin.50
AATTTATGATTAAAATATACCTTAGATATTATAGTAAATCGAATATTTGATGATTGTAAAAATATAATTAAAATAATATTTTTCCGAAATAAAGATAAAAAATATAACAGTGAAATATTTATGAATTTTGTATAAAGATTCTCAAAAATAACGAAATAGTGTTGCGATACAAATATAAACTTTATATTAGAAAGAATTGATATACCTAAAATGTGTTCCCTCTGACTCAACCAAGCATATTTTATTAGCTGCAAGCAAAATTGAAGGCAATGAATAATAAACAAATTGAAGAAGTGATTAAAGCAATTCTGGCCCGGAAGTATTCATGGGCTTGTGCTTTAATATTGCGTTTTCATGGATACGATCCATTAGATTATATACCTTATCGCACTTACATAAGATTACTCAAAGAAAATTATCAAAAAGCAAATAAAGATACTAAGGAAAAGTACGTAGACTTTCACAATTTACAATCTAAAAAAATGCAATTTGTAAACCAAGAAAAAGCTTAAGAAGTACTTTTTAAATCCAGTTAAATAGGAAAACTACACTCGCATTAATAGGTTAGGTTTTCATTGAACTATTTTCTGGTATATTATCGAGTCAATAATTAAGGAATTTGAAAAGCAAATCAGTCTGACGGGCACCCATAGAATTTTTATTAGCAGAAAAATTTCTATGGGAGCCCTTGACGCAAAGTATAGATTTATGATACTAAGTAAAACTTGTCTTGAAAAAAAGCTCAGAATAAGCATTAGAGCCAGAGAATGTAAACTTACAATTTAAAATCTACAAGTGAATTTATTGCGGGAGTTAAACCCGCTTTTTTATAAATCTCTTCTGTCACTCTCCGAAAACTTTTGTTTCGTATAAAATTTAAATTTTTATATTAAAGGCTAGTGAGAGCATGATTAATAATATAAAATAAAACCATATACTTTGATTGAATAAATTTTATCAATTGCTAAACTTTGTATTTTAAAAATATCAATATATATAAATTAGGAATGGCCGCAACTAACATATTTTTCTTGTAGGGTGCGGTGACGAGAACCCATTATTTTTTAGAATAAAAAAAATAATGGGTTCCTTGTGACACTTTGCTTCGTTTTTAACCCAATAATAAGACAGTGAGTGTACCGCACCAACCAGGATATTGTGACAATTCCGGCCATTCCTGTAAATTTCAATAAATCAATCAATTGTTCTAAATTTTGTAAAAACCGGAAAGTGACAGAAAAAGTATAAAATCATCAATAGTTTGCTACTACATTTACTTGTAGTTGATTGCTTCAGTATCGTCAAAATATGACTCCAAATACATCTTCTTCAAAAAACAAATTTCCAATCCAAGCAATACCTGCTAAGATTTTTCATTGGGTTAACATTGTCAGTTTGTTTATTATGCTTAGTAGCGGATTACAAATTTACAATGCTAACCCTGTTTTTGGTGGGCGTACGGGTTTACATATTCCTCCAATATTTACTTTAGGAGGTTGGCTTGCCGGAGGTAGGCATTGGCATTTTGCTGGGATGTGGCTATTCTCGCTAAATCTTTTATGGTACGGAATTTACGTTTTTACCAGTCGCAGGTGGCGACATCGGTTTTTTAGCAGCAAAGATTTAAAAGCTTTACAAAAAACCAAAAATTCCCAACGTTTAATTTATGCTTGGCACCGTATCGTATATACAAGCATTATCCCTATTCTGTTGCTGGCATTATTTACGGGAATAGGAATGTATAAACCGGCTCAATTTCCTTGGATTCTAGAAATCTTTGGAAGTTGGCAAGCACTACGAATTGTTCACTTTTCTTCAGTACCATTAGTGGTTTTGTTTGCTGCGCTTCATTCTTGGTTAGGAGTGAGAGCAGGTGGTTCTAAACTTACTGAATCTATGTTTTGGTGATTAGTATAGACCTAAATTTTGTAGAAATTGGGAATTATTCATAAGAAAAACTCTCTCTTAATTCACTAAATCACCATAATGTAATGCCGATGAGTCTCAGAGCAATGCACTAACAGTTCTATAATATCACTTTCGATATTTATCAATATCAGAAAAATTTACTGATTTCTCAAAAGCTATAAATAGCAATAGTTTTGCAATGCATAATGAAAGAATTAAACAAATTTTATCAATTTCCAATATGACTGGATTTAATGTCAGATTATAAGCTTTTAATCCCTTTGTATACAAGAGTTTTGGGATTAAAAGAAACGAAAACTTTTCGGAGGGTGACACAAGAGGGATACTCTCTTTTTGCTAACAGACTTCCTATAATTTAGTGTTAATTATAACATTAATTGCGAGCCAAGAATGCCCCCAAAATTTATGATTTGTTATGGCAAATCTAGGTCGGTTTTATCGGTTCATTTATTTTCAAAAAGTTGTGGAGATACGATATATCGTATCTCTACAACTGCGCATAACTAACAAAACACAATACGAAGTTGTCTCCCTATGTGTCTATGCCCGATTTTCTAACTTCTCGCTTTTATCTTAGGATAAGCAATCCGCTTGTGGTGGAATTGCTGCCAAACTTTGACGAAGATTTCAGCTATTTTCGACATTTCTTGGCGTGTTAAGCCAGAATCGACGAGTTGATTATCTTTCCATCTAGACCGTAAAATATTATTAACCATATTCAAGGCTTTTTCTGGAGTCGCATCTCTTAGTGATCGCAATGCAGCTTCGCAAGAGTCAGCTAACATGACAATTGCAGTTTCACGCGACTGAGGAATTGGTCCTTCATAACGAAAATCTTCTTCTTTGATTTCTAATGTTGGATTATCCTTAGCTAGCTCAATCGCTTGATGATAGAAGTAGGCAATTTGCATTGTTCCTTGATGCTCTGGAATAAATGCCTGTATGGCCGTGGGTAAACTATGTTTCCTTGCCATAGCTAACCCTGCACTTACATGTTTTTTAATCACGTCAGCACTAATCCAGGGGTCATTAATTTCTGTTTCATGCTTATTTGGTCCTCCCATCTGATTCTCGATAAATGCCATTGGGTCGTGCATTTTACCGATATCGTGATATAGTGTGCCAGCTCTAACTAACTCAACGTTACATCCAAGTTCTTTAGCAGCAGCTTCGGCAAGAGTAGCTACAAATAAGGTGTGTTGAAATGTTCCAGGGGCTTCTGTTGCCAGTAGTTTGAGTAAGGGACGGTTGGGAGAAGCTAGTTCTGCCAAACGTATAGGAGTAACTAAGTCAAACAGTTTCTCTAAATAGGGACTTAATCCTAAAGCAACAATACTCCAACCCAAGCCAGATAAAGCCAATAATCCAGCTTCCTGAAATATAAGGTAAGAAGTAGGGCTAAATGCAGTACCTAATAGCACCTTTAATAATAAGTACACACCGCCTTCAGTTAAAGAAATTCCAAAGCCCAATACTGCCAATTCTTCACGAGAACGTAGGCGTTGCGCCATACAGGAACCCAGTATTCCCCCTGCTGCACCAGCGATAATTGCCGTTTTACCTACATCCATGCTCATAGGTAACAATAAAGTCAATAGCAATCCAATCACTGTTACGCCTAAAGTACGCCCGTAGAAGCTGCCTAGTAACAAACCTACGGCACTCCAGGTTGTAAAAGGTATGCTAAAAACTAGTAATGATGGGCACGATAGTGACAGTAATAATACTAATAATCTATCGCTTTGACGCAATCGAATCTTCAAGCGCCTTTCTACTAAGGCATAAATCCCAATCGCTGCAGTAACTGCGCTTCCCAGGTACATTAAACCCAGCCAATTAATTTCTCGGCGGATTAAATGATAGTTTTCTAATACCGCTAAATTCCAAGCCGTAATTTCTTGTCCTTTTTTAACAATTAATTGGCCTTTTTCAACTACTACCGTTACCGGCTGTATTTCGGCTGCTGCTTTTGAGGCTTGTAGTTCCGTTTGTTGTTCGTCTTGCCTTAAATTAGGCTGTAAAACACTTATTAATAACTTAGTGGACCAAACTATAGCATCTTTCGGCACTAATGTTTCTGACTTTTGTAGATGCAGGTTAATTACGTACTCCAAATTTTCTTGGGGTAATCCTGGGTGAATGCCTTGGGCTAAAATTAATTGGGCACTTTGCACTATACCCATTTGAATTTTGGACCATTCGTCATCGCTAAAGTCAAGTATGCTGGTGTCTTCGTATACTATTCCCTCTGGCTTTGAAATGCTAATTTCTGCAATCTCTGTTTTCGCTTGACCGTACAGTTGTCGTGTTTCTTCTATTTTTCTAATCAGCGATTGCAAGTTGGGAAGAGAAGTTCTAGCCCGATATAACTGTAATTGACTTAGCGCTTCTTTGAAATTGGGGCTTCTCCTTTTCGTTTCAAGATTTGAGACATCAGTAGAAGAATCATCTGTTTCATTTACTACAACTATATGCTTGGGTTTTTGTGCCTTAGCAATGTTTTGATTACCATCTTCTATATATAGTAATAATTGCTTCCATTCTTGTTCGGGAGCAGAACGCAAGTAATTCTGGGTCGAAGGAAGCAATACGTCAGTATCAAAAAAAGGAAAAGGACCAGTTATGGTACGTATTTTGTTTCCTTGTTGTAGTAATTGTCGTAAATTTTGCTCAACTGTTTCATTAACCCGCTTATCCAGCATTAACCATTGCCGGGAATTATTTCTGGCGGCTTCACGGAGTATTTCTGTTTGCAGTTTATCTTCTATGGTCGCAGTATAAGGTGCAACAATCATCTCGCGGGCTATCACTCCCTCTTGCAACTGCGGTTGACTGTATAATTTGTGCCCCAATACTCCTGTGATGGTCACCATAGCAATCGCAAATATAACCCAAGAATGCTGAGGAATAAAGCCCCAACAAGCTGCGTAAATACCAGATTTAGCTTTAACCGACTTTACCATGGAGCTGGAGCGGAAAGATTTTTTATACCGATTTGTCTCGACTGTTTTAGATACGTACAAGCGTCGTAGCGCTTTGTACCGTCGTCCCCAGGTAGCTGTTGCTTGAGTTAAGGACTTAAAAAATGGCTGCGTTTTCATCACCTATGACCGCAGTTGCTTATAATAATGGTTGAACACCAGAAAATTCTGAACAGAAGCAGGCTTCAAGCTATTTGCTGACATCATAGTTACCATTTGATGTAAATCCTGGGTTTACTCCGTAACAAGTATAGTTTTTTGCTAGAAAGAGATTTTTAACTATCTTAATTATGTAAACGTACAGGCGTTTGGCACAGAGTTGACCGATGATAAATATAGTTAACGCAAACGAATAATATATGGGGCTGCAATTGCCTCATTTGCAGAAAAACTTAAGTCTTTATCCCTAGCCTCCTTCGTTTCTAAAAGTTGTGGTAATACACTATATGCTCCCGACCATACAGCCACAAGTGCATCAGCTAATTTTACCATCTGGGAAAAGCTAGTGAATCCCCATTGTGCTAATTTTGCCTCATTTAATCCTAAGTGCCAAGTTATAGGTATACCAGCCATGCTGTTATAAGCCCCAGAAATTGCACCTGCTATTGCACCACAAACCTGTGAATCGTGTGTATTTTGAATCGCTTGCAAACAGGTAAGGCTAAAATCTTCTTTAGTATTTGCAAAGGAATAAAAAGCTACAGCGATTGTATTACTTATGCTATTTCCTTTTCCCAAGTAATTTTGTAATTCTGCTAGTCCAGCATTTTCAACTATTAGATTGTTGACTTGTTGTAGTTTTATTGGTATTTCAGTTGTAGTATCACTGATAAAGTAAGTTATTTCTGAAACAAGGGTATTTGGATTGATTTTTTCACTTAATGACTGAGCGATAAGATAACATACTGCTAACACCCCATCCCTTATATTGGGGTTATCGTTATTTTTGATGGCCAAGAGTAAGTTTTCTCTTAGTTTTATCTTATTGTCGTGAAAAAATAACGCTATGGGTAAAGTTGCTAAAATTACTTTTGCCAGCATCAGATTGCAAGATATTTCTTGATTGTATTGCCAGGGGTCTAATTGATTCCATTGATTTAAATCAAACCCACCTTGCGCAATCAAGCTTTCCATACTTTGAAATACCCCAAAGCTGCAATTATCAGATTCTACGGCTTCTGTTGCAACTAAATTTTGTCCGAGTAAACCTCCTAATAAAGTACCTCGAACTCTACTTGTAAGTGAATGGCGCATATAGTTACTAAAGACTAAGTCAAATATCTAATGATGTTATAACTACCATTCACATCAACACCCCAACGGAATTTTCTGTAAATTCCAGGAGTTAAGTAATAATATTTATCAAAAACTATTACTATTAATCAGTAATTAAGAACTCACGAACAAATATTCAAAAATATTATCATCTCTTACTCCCCTTGCTGAGTGAAAGATTACCTAAAAATTTTCGGTAATCGATAAGCGGGATAGGAGTAATACATAATTTAAGACTGTCTGAGGTGATCCACTAAAGCTTGTAATCCTAAAAGATAGCTTTTCGCGCCAAAGCCACTAATTTGTCCAATTACTACTGGTGCAATATATGAATGATGCCGAAATTCTTCCCTACGATATATATTGCTCAAATGTACCTCTACCGTAGGTATATTCACGCCTGCGATCGCATCCCGCAATGCTACGCTCGTATGGGTATAGGCCCCGGCATTAATAATAATGCCTTGATATTTAAATAATGCATCATGAATTGCATCGACCAAAGTGCCTTCATGATTAGACTGCACGGCAAAAACTTTAGCTGACAAACGACGCCCTTCTTCTATTAGTAGAGCATTTATGTCAGTAAGGTTAAGGGAACCGTAAATTTCTGGTTCTCGCTGTCCCAGTAAATTCAGATTCGGTCCGTGCAGCACTAAAATGCTTAAGGAAGGTGCGATTACCTCCCGAGCATTTGAACTATCTACCACGGCGAGAACCCTGATCTACAGGAATTGGAATTAATTCTGGTTCTGGCTCAGCTTCTGGCCCTAAAAGAGCATCAATCAGCTTGCGTGCTAATTCTTTAAGCTTTTCGAGCACCTTTTCGATATAATCCATTTAACTGAACGCTCCTGAGATAACAACTCAAATTTAACTTCCTCACCAGATATAAGAGGTGGTGATCCTTACGCTAACATTGCTCTATTTCACGCTCGTTGACGTTTCACAAAATGCTGCAACAACTGTACTAGTATTACACTTTCTTAACGTCTGTTAGAGGTCTCCGAGGTGAAGCTCGGGGACTAACCTTAATTTACCAAAAGTCACCTTTTAGTTGGCTGAGGTTTCTATCCGATTACTTTTGCGAAAAATAGTACTGCTGGTTGATAAGTAAGAGTGATATCATATCCCAAGTTTTGGATAATAAATCACAATTAATAATTACTATTCCTTCTACACAGAACTTAATAGGATTTGTTTAAAGTTTGCGATTCAACTAAGGTTTGACTAGTGACGGGTATGTTTTGCAAATTCTACCAAGAAAGTAGGCTTGTTATTTTCTATAGGCATCAATCAGGGTGTAGACCACCCTATCTTTTTTAACTATAAAGTACAGAACGCAGAATGAAAGTAACATAAGTAAGAGCTTAAATTAGGGAAATTTAAGCAAGTTCAAAAGATAATTTGACTATTAGGGTGTTACTCCTTTCTTCTTTTAGGTTATCACATTCCCCACAGGTGGGGCGACCTCGGACTCTTTAATAGATATTTTGTTACCAGTATTATCGACCAGTATTTGAAAATCAATAGTCGGAAGCATATTGAGAGCATCCAGACTATTGAATACGAATAGAAACAGACTTCGTTAGTTTTTTTCAGTTTTCTTTTTAGATTTAGTACCCGAACTCTTAGATTTAGTGCTACTTGTTTTTGATTTGCTCGTTTTACGAGTTGATTTACTAGATGGTGCTTTGTTAGCTAATAATTCGAGCGCTTTTTCTAAAGTAATGCTTTCTACAGTTTCACCTTCTGGAATACTGACGTTGGTTTTCCCGTGCTTAATATAAGCTCCATAAGGACCATCATAGATATTTACCGCTTCAGAACTGTCTGGATGAGAACCCAGTTCTCGCAATGCTTTTTTCGATTTACTTCTGCTACCGCGCCCTTTTTTTGGTTCAGATAACAACTCCAATGCTCTTTCTAAGGAGACACTCAATACATCATCACCTGCTTTTAAAGAACGGTAGTCCTTACCTTCTTTAGCATTATGAACAACATAAGGTCCGAACCGTCCCAGATTTGCTTGGATGCTAGCGCCAGTTTCTGGATGTTGTCCTAACTTTCTCGGAAGTGATAAAAGACCAACAGCCATTTCTACCGTTACGTCTTCTGGTTTTACGCCTTTAGGCAGGGAAGCTTGTTTTGGCTTGGGATTTTCTTCGGATTTTTCACCTAACTGTACGTAAGGACCATAAGGACCAATCAACATAAAAATTGGTTGTGCGGTTTCTGGATGAATACCTACTTGATCGGGACCTTCAGTTTTTTGTTTGAGAAGTTTCTGGACTTTTTCCGGGTCGAGATCTGCTGGAGTTAAATCTCTAGGAATAGAAGCTGTAACTACATCATCCCCATTTTCGGCTTCCAGATAAGCACCAAATTTACCAATGCGGATTTTGACATCTGGGATGTTCAAGTCCACAGTTCTGGATGTATTGGTATCAATTTGGCTTTCTCGTTCCTTAACCAAAGTATCCAAGCCTTTTTCGCCAAGATAAAATCTTTCGAGGTAAGGTAACCATTCTGCCTCCCCAGTGGAAATATCGTCTAGGGTTTGTTCCATTTTCGAGGTAAAACTCGGATCTACGATGTCCGAGAAATGCGTTTCCAGCAATTTAGTGACGGCAAAAGCTGTAAATGTGGGAACCAAAGCATTTTTTGTTAATTGAGCGTACCCTTTATCAACAATAGTACCGATAATACTGGCATAGGTACTGGGGCGACCAATTCCTTCACTTTCTAGTGTTTTCACTAAAGTAGCTTCAGTAAACCTGGCAGGAGGTTGGGTTTCGTGACCTATATTTTCAAGGGTTTTGCAGTTTGGATTATCGCCGACTTTGAGGTTCGGTAAAATTATTTCCTTATCTTCCAATGCTGCTTCTGGATCGTCTGAACCTTCGACATAGGCGCGTAAAAACCCTGGAAAATCAATTCGTTTACCCGAAGATCGAAAACCCGCATCCTCTACCTGTAAATGCATAGTGATTTGGGTTTGTTTAGCATCGGCCATTTGACAAGCAACGGTACGCTTCCAAATTAAATCGTACAATTGCAGTTCTCTACCACTCAAGCCAGTCTCGCCCGGTGTGCGGAAGCTGCTTCCAGCCGGTCGAATTGCCTCATGTGCTTCTTGTGCGCCTTTAGATTTTGTTGTGTATTTTCGCGGTTGGGGAGACAAAAAATCTTTGCCATAAAGCGTTTCCACACAGTTTCTAGCCGCAGTTACTGCTTGTTCGGACAAATGCACTGAGTCGGTACGCATATAGGTAATGTAGCCTTGTTCGTAAAGATTTTGTGCAACCCGCATCGTATCTCGTGCAGAAAGTCGTAATTTACGGTTAGATTCCTGTTGCAGGGTAGAAGTAGTAAAGGGAGGCGAGGGTTTGCGGGTTACTGGACGTTCCTCAAGGTTTGTAACCTTCCAAGTTTTATCAGTTAACCGTTCTTTAAGAGCTTCGGCTTGTTCCTCATTGAGTAGAACAACCTTACGACCTATGGCAATTTGCCCGGTATCAGGCGAGAAGTCGCTACCAGTAGCTAGCTTAGTCCCGCCCAAAGTTACCAAAACCGAATTAAATGATTGCTCTTTATTCCCTTTAGGAGAAGTTAAAGTCGCTTTCAAGTCCCAATAGCTACCTTGATTAAAAGCACGACGTTCCCGTTCCCGCTTCACCAATAAACGCACGGCTACAGACTGAACCCTTCCGGCTGATAAACCCCAAGCAATTTTCTTCCACAACAAAGGTGAGAGAGTATAACCCACTAGTCGGTCTAAAATTCTTCGCGTTTCTTGGGCACGAACTAATTGTTCGTCTACATTGCGAGTATTTTTCAGGGCTTCTTTTATCGCTTCAGAAGTAATCTCATGAAATACCATTCGCTTTGTCGGAACTTTTGGTTTAAGTAATTGGTATAAATGCCAGCTGATACTTTCCCCTTCACGATCTTCGTCTGTTGCCAAAATCAGTTCAGTTGCTTCTTTTAGCGCTTCTTTGAGCTGTGTGACAACTTGCTTTTTGCTTTTGGGAACTACGTATAACGGTTCAAAATTAGCTTCTACGTTCACTCCCAACTGTGCCCATTGCTCTCCTTTGACAGCGGCGGGAATTTCACTTGCTGATTGTGGTAGGTCACGTACATGACCCATAGAAGCCTCTACTCGATAATCTGATGGTAAGTAGTTACGAATAGTTTTAGCTTTGGTAGGAGATTCGACAATAACGAGAGTTGACATGGAAATTTCAAGAAAAAATAGCTGCTAAGCTAAATAGTCAAAGTGGGACAATCGATTGTGAATGTCAAGATAAAATTTCACTGCTAATCAAAATGTAATAAATTTTACATTTGAATCGCCTTAGCTTTATTCAAAGCCTATTCTGACAGCTATACAAAGCAGGAGGCGGGCTTAGCCAGGACTGCTTATTCCGGATAGGTCATGATTTAACCTGTTTTAAGGTCTGCTCATTTTTTGACAGAAGTTATAATCCCTTTTCCGCCAAGTTTTTAAAGCCCCAAACTCTTGTAAAAGTCACTGGAAACGCCTCTGTAAGGCAAAAGATTCAAATGGGGTTATCAAGAAAAGCAGTCCTGTTCAATCTTTAACTTATCTTGGAGATAATTGGCTACTAACATTTGTATTCGCTGCTGTTTTAGGTAACCCAAATGAACACGATTGATAATATATTGAGGTCAATAGAGGAAATTTAGGGTATTTTGACAAGCATATTTTACAATCTTTCATATTTTGCTATTGTTTGTTAGTATCTAGCATTGTGCCAAAATAAAATTTAAACAAGTACCGTATTCATTCTTGATTATTTAATTCCTGATTTAAATCCAATGATGAGCAAAAATCCTAAAGCCAGTTCATTCCAAGTAAATAGAAGGTCAAAAGCTTGTTCGCTTTTGTGGTGCAGTTAATTGTCTTAACCCTAAGAGAAGTAGAAGAGAGCGGATATAAGCACCGTATTCAGAGAGATACGCAATTTTACACAAAATATAGGAAACTATATCTAAGTGTTTTCTTGAACTGAGTATCACATTAGAAACACAGTTTTATTTTTATTCCCCAAAGAAAATGAAGACTGCTAACGAGATCGCAAATGGCAATTCTTCCAAGAAATGCGGGCAATGTGTATCTGATTACAAACAGGACTTACCCAGGTAAAACATTATTGCAGTACAGCCATTGCGACGATTATTACAATCCCAAATGATTGGAAATTCAAACGAGTTCATAATTTACTCCTACATAAGTCCTACATGAATGGTGTGGTGCAGTTGGAAAATTTGATTTCTTGAGTACTTTTCAACATAGCTTGATTGCTGTTGGCATTAGGAATTAAAAACTGTTAAATCTATTGAATCTACAAGCTCGATATTTTCCGCTTTTATAGGTAATACATTAGTTTAAAACTTAGCTCAGCTTGTATTTTTAACTGCCACTCCCTTGATAACGACAAATTATCAAGGGGAAGTAAGTACTACTTTGAGCCATTAAATCTGAGATAAATATTTTTCAAATTTCAGTTCATTTATTACATTAAGCAAGTTAGCTATCAAAAAATCAATTGAATTAGACTATCAATAATATAGTAAAATATAATGTTTGTTTTTGTATCGCGCATTCAGCGAAGAAGACTCTACATTATTTCCATTAAAAATAAGCCAAGCAAGCAAAAAATTTGTGGTAGGATAATACAGGAGAAGTACGTTCGGTGGTTCTGTTCTTGTTATTAAGTAAATGTCACAAGCAGCTCTCCGTATGTTGCCTCTACACGGTTGGATTTTGGAGAGTCTCATGTCAATCTACGTTGGAAATTTATCCTACGATGTCACCCAGGAAGACCTTAGCTCTGTATTTGGCGAGTATGGTGATGTAAAGCGCGTTCAATTGCCTACTGATAGGGAAACTGGGAGACCGCGAGGTTTTGGTTTTGTAGAAATGGAATCAGAAGATGCCGAAATAAAAGCAATTGATGCCCTCGACGGTGCTGAGTGGATGGGTCGTGTAATGAAAGTTAATAAAGCAAGACCACGAGAAGAGAGAGGTGGACGTTCTGGTGGTAGAAGCTTCAATAGATAAATACTAAATATTATCGATCTTTAAGTAAGTATCACAATTTCTTCCTTGTTTTAAGGATGATTTTAATTGCGGTAAATTAAAGAATATTTAGAGCTTGGATCTAGGTACTGTTTTCGTAGACAAAACTTAACAGTTTTAAGCAGTCGTAAACTTTTTTTCATGTAACTTATGCTTAGTTTTTACTTAAATTAAATAGAATTAGTGAATAATCTCTTGATTGATAAGTAAAAACCAAGTAGCTATCGAGATATCTGTAAAAAAGTAAATATATTGAGGTACGGATGAATCAGCCGTGTAAACCTATTGAGGTAATATAGTTTCCACGCTCCCTGCAAAGTAGGAAGTGAAGTCTGGCTCTGCCGGACTTCACTTAGTAGAAACTACCAGTTTACACGTTCAGTTGCCGGGTTCCTCTACTATCAAGCGAAACATTCCCTTTTAAATAGTTCACTAAATGCACTGTTATTAACTAGGGACAAGCCAGAAATGGAATGTTCCTAATTATTTGTTTTAGAGCGTGTTTATAAGTAAAAAATCAAATTTCTTCCTGATGTGTTAGATATAAGAATACATCTGAATTTCAATGATAAAATGAGTCTAACACACGCATTGAGTATACAGATAAAACTACACGTTACGAGTTTATCTCAAACAAATATAACTATACATCTAAGTTCCTTAAATCAATAAAGTCTAGGAAACATTAGATTTCAACTCCGATTAAAAAAATTGGTTGGCTATCTCCTTAAAAAATACTTAAGGTGTAAGTTTTCTTCAAAGTTAAAAAGCGGTTACATACGTCTAAGATTAACAAGTTAAAAGAGTTTAGCAACATTTTTACATCAATTGAGAAGCCCCTAATAAGTAAGGCTCTATCTCAGTTAGGGTTCTGCGATTGCTGTATTCAGCCCATAACACTCGCGGGTAAGTATTCTCATAGCAATAAATGTAGCCCAATCGTTTTACTTACTGAATTTAAAAATTGAATTTGCCCATCCATCACAGGTTTTTGGTGAATTTTTAGTAAAAAACAATAGAATTAACACAGTTAGTCTAAAAGTCTAATAGTCGAAACCTATATATCTCATGGATTTTGTTAATCTTGCATCCCAGTTAAATGCTGGAACGATAGTACCAGAGGGGATTGTAATTATCACCTTTTTAGGGGTTTTGATAGTAGACTTGATTTTAGGACGTTCGTCCTCGCGCTGGATTGGATATCTAGCAGTTGCAGGTTTACTCGCTTCTATCCTCGCCCTGTATTTTCAATGGGATAATGTTAATCCCATATCATTTATTGGGGCGTTTAATGGCGATGACCTTAGTATCGTGTTTCGCGGTATTATTGCCTTGTCTGCCGCCGTCACTATTTTGATGTCAATTCGCTACGTCGAACAAAGTGGTACTGCTTTAGCAGAATTCATCGCTATTTTGCTTACAGCTACCCTTGGAGCAATGTTTCTATCGGGTGCGAATGAGTTGGTGATGATTTTCATCTCCTTAGAAACTCTTAGTATTTCCTCGTATTTGTTAACAGGTTATACCAAGCGTGACCCACGTTCCAACGAAGCAGCACTGAAGTATTTATTGATTGGCGCTTCTAGTACTGCAGTATTCTTGTATGGTGTTTCCCTACTGTACGGTTTATCTGGCGGACAAACTCAACTGAGTGCGATCGCTGATGGCATAGAAGTTGCCAACCAAGGGCAATCATTGGGCGTAGTGATTGCTTTGGTGTTTGTAATTGCAGGTGTAGGTTTCAAAATTTCTGCGGCTCCCTTTCACCAATGGACACCAGATGTATACGAAGGCGCACCGACTCCGGTAATTGCTTTTTTATCGGTAGGTTCTAAGGCTGCGGGTTTTGCTTTAGCTATCCGTTTGCTGACAACAGTATTTCCCCTCGTCGCTGGTGAGTGGAGATTTGTGTTTACCGCTTTGGCGGTATTGAGTATGATATTGGGTAATGTGGTTGCCCTTGCTCAAAATAGTATGAAACGGATGCTCGCTTATTCATCCATTGCCCAAGCTGGTTTTGTGATGATTGGTTTGATTGCTGGCACCGAAGCAGGATATTCCAGCATGATATTTTACTTGCTAGTTTACCTGTTTATGAACCTTTGTGGTTTCAGCTGCGTGATTTTGTTCTCCCTGCGTACGGGAACCGATCAAATTACCGAGTACTCTGGTTTATATCAAAAGGATCCACTTTTAACCTTGGGATTAAGCCTTTCTTTGCTTTCCTTGGGAGGAATCCCTCCTTTAGCTGGGTTCTTTGGTAAAATTTATTTATTCTGGGCAGGTTGGCAAGCAGGTCTTTACGGTTTAGTTTTATTAGGGTTAGTTACCAGTGTGGTTTCTATCTACTATTACATTCGCGTCATTAAGATGATGGTAGTAAAGGAACCCCAAGAAATGTCCGATGCAGTCAAGAATTATCCGCCAATCAGTTGGAATTTGCCTGGATTAAGGCCTTTACAGATAGGTTTGGTAGCCACTTTAATTGCCACTTCTATTGCTGGAATTTTGTCAAATCCTTTATTTACCTTGGCAAATAACTCTATCGCTAATACTTCCATTTTACAGCAATCAATGGTTGATACCTCTAAAGTGAGTTTAGCAGGCGATCGGCAACCGTAAAAGGAATCACATTTTCGCTTCTTTTATTAAAAGGAGTTTGAGGGCAGCATAATTTTTTTTATGTCAACAATGCTTAAGTCCCGTCAGAAGAATTATTTTTTATTAATACTAAATGGCTATTCACTAATTGTGGAAGGGCCATTTTTTTTGGGGGTGTAAATAAAAAAATACCATTTTTCTATTGAGTAAGTATACTGAATAAATTTCAAACAAAATTAAATACTATTTTAGCTAAATATTGATACAAATTAGATTTTTTTTATCAACACAGTAATCAATATCAATTAAAAATGAATGAATATATACTTACTAAATCAAATTGAGTAGTTATATATCTCTATTATTTTATCTTTAATTGAAGTTAAAACCTATTAATCGTAAAAAAAATATTACACAGTATTAAATATTCAATAAACATTAAAAAAATATTAAATTTGTGATTAAAGTATCTATTTTTTGAGAATATTCAAATCTAAAATCTTTATTAAGATAACTTGAAAAAAGTTTACAGGTTGCTTAATATCCGCTTCGATCCGTTTTTTTTGCTATGTAAACAGTTTGAAATAAATAAGGAGCAATAGAAATGAAAGAAGTTCTTGCACATATTGAGATGAAAAAGCAAGAGTTTGCGAAGTCAGAATTTTTTCAATTTCTCCAAGATAAGAGTATTCCTCCCAGACAAAGACTTGCTTTTGCACCTTGTTTTGCACCTTTTGTCATGGGATTTGGAGAGCTAAATCGATATATTTGGAGAGATGAACCAACAAATGATCCAATTCAAGCTATTATTAACCAACATACTTATGAAGATGATGGTCATTGGGTTTGGTTCTTAGAAGATTTAAAGAAGTTAGGTTTTGATATTTCATCTGATTTTACAGATACATTCAGATTCATTTGGAGTAAAGAACTCCAAGTATCGCGACAGACATTTTATGAAATCTATCGATGTACTTATAAGGCAAATCCTATCCATAAATTAATCGCAATTGAAGCGATAGAAGCTACAGCAGATATTTTTCTTTCAACGACTGGACAAATAGCTAAAGAATTAGAATTAGCATCTGATATTGTATGTAAATATTTTGGGGAGCATCATTTTTCAATTGATTCTAATCATAGTATAGATTCAGTTGAAAGTGTAGAATCTATTTCCAATATAAAGCTAGAAAAAGATGTTGAGAAAGAAGCTTTAGAATTGGTAAATCAAATGTTTGACTTGTTTTCAAGATTCGTAGATGTACTTCTGGATTATGCAAAGACATATGAATTTGATAGTTCCTTAAAGGAAAATAGTTCTATCCTAAATGTAGCCTAATTAGGATATTTGAAATAGCTGTGTAAACTATTACTCCTGTAATAAGAAATCCGAATGATTATTTATCGTAAAACCTAGCTCATTTCGCCTTTCCGATGCTTTGGAAAGGAATGAAAACAAGAGGTGAGCTTCCAAAAATAAATAAGTAAACAAGTAGATTTCAGATTGTAGGATGTTTTAGTACACAAGATATAGCGATTTTCTGTAACCTTTCTCCATTGACGAAGTCTTCTCGTAGAGTACCTCTCCCCTTAAGAAGGGAGAGGCTTTAAATAAAAGTACTATAGCATTGGTATTTCGATCGCAAACTCAGTTCCCTTTCCCAGTGTGGAATTACAAATTAACTGGCCATTATGTTTTTCAACAATAATTTGATAGCAAATTGATAAACCTAATCCCGTACCATTTCCTACTGGCTTAGTAGTAAAAAATGGATCAAATATTTTCTGTTGTATTTTTTGTTCAATTCCAACACCATTATCTGTAATCCGAATTTTTACTGTATTGGAGTCTAATATTTCTGTGTAAATACTAATTGTAGGATTTTCAATTATCTTATCGTTATTTTGTGACTCTTCTAATGCATCGATTGCATTCCCAAAAATGTTCAGAAATACTTGATTAAGTTGACTTGGATAACAAGTAATTTTAGGTAGTTGTCCATATACTTTGATGATTTTAATTTCTGGACGACTATATTTTGCTTTAAATCGGTGTTGCAAAATCATCAAAGTATTTTCTATTCCTTCATGAATATCCACCGACTTTATTTCCGATTCATCTAAGCGAGAGAAATTACGTAAGCCTAAAATAATGTTACGAATACGCGAAGTTCCTACTTCTATTGAATTTAAAATTTTGGGTAAGTCATCAAGTATAAACTCTAAATCAATTTCTGAAGTTTTTTCTCTAATAATAGAATCTGAATTTTTGTATTCCTGCTGATAAATAGAAATCAGTTCTAATAAATCTTTGAAGTATTGAGTAGCATAAGTGATATTGCCATGAATAAAATTAATGGGATTATTAATTTCATGAGCAATACCTGCTACCATTTGCCCTAAACTTGACATTTTCTCAGTTTGAATTAATTGAGATTGCGTACTTTGTAGTTCTTTAAGGGCTTTTTGTAATGTTTGGTTGTTATCATTAATTTCTTGAGTTCTTTCTTTAACTTTTTCTTCTAATATAAGATTGTATCTTTCCAAATCTTCTTTTGTTTCAGCCAAATTCTTGTAGAGTATTGCATTCTTAAGCGAAATAGCACCTTGATTAGTAATTAATTTCAAGAGTGTTATACGATTGTGAGTGAAAGCTCCCACTGTTAGTTTATTTTCAAGGTAAAGAATTCCGAGGAATTCACATTGGTTAATAATAGGGATACACAATACACTTTTAGGTTTCTCACGAACCATATAACTGTCAGCTGCTAAAAAGTTTTGAGTATTAGCATTATCTATCACTATGGATTCCTTAGTACGCTTGACGTAATTAATTAAACGTACTGGAATATTGTTACTATAATCTAAAGTAATAGATGGTAATTCTGTAATAATAGAAGAAGAATTAGAATTATAACTAATTGCGGTTAATTCTAAGTCTAGATTGTCTTTTTTACTTAAAATCAAAGCCGATTTGGAGGCTCCAGCATTCTCCATAATTACTTCCATTAATCTAGAAATTAACTTTTCTAATTTGATTTCTTCAGAAATTGCGTGAGAAGCTTTAATGATTGATTCTAAATCGAAAGATTTTGAAATAGTATCCTTATAACCAGAGATAGTTTTATAATTACTAATTTCTGATACAAGTGTAATGTTTTCGCTTTGGGAAACTTTTTCATCTGGCTTGAAATTTGTTTCTTCGTGAAAAACATTATGAGTTAGTAGTTGAGGATAACACTTTTGTAAATCCTTCACTTTAGCTTTTGCACCCCAGCGAATATAGCCATAGCAAGCGTCATCAAGATAAGTTTTAGCTATTTTTTGCTTACCCCATTTTAAATAAAACCTAGCAGCAAGTTCGTTAGCAAGTGCTTCTTCATTAAGATATTCGTTTTCTTTGGCTCCTGCAATTGCGTCTTCGTAACAGTCTATTGCTTCGAGATAATTACCTGTAACTCTATATCGTTCAGCTTCTACCAGATAAAATTTGTGTAAATAATTCATTGGGGCATGATGTGCCCATTTTTTTAAATTTACTTGATTATCTGTAACTAATGCCAGCAAATTATCTTGTTCTGATTCTTTTTCAGAATATAAAGCCAAAGCTGTTAGTGATTCATAAAAATTAAAGTAAGGAATTGAGATAAATCCTGCTCCACCAGCTAGATATAATCTTGCTTTTTTAACGTTTTCTTGAGCTTTTTCGTATTCTTCAAACAAGTAACAAAGAATAAGTTTATGCAAATATAAGTAGTGAAGTCCGGATATATCTTTTGCTTCTATCATGGAAGCTAGTGATTGATTTTCATTGTAAGCTTCGCCGGATAAAATACAAATATTTTCGTTTTGATATTGTAAATTGATAACTGATTGCCAAAATATTTTACAGCAATTAGATGTAGTTAATTGGTTAAAATTTTCTAGTACATCAATGTAAGATTTTATCTCTTGTTCTAGTACTGTTAGTTCTTTACCTATGAAATAAGAATGCTGACAAATTTCTTTTGCCGAATAACCAACAAAATCTAAACTTCCAATTCCTAGCCCTGTTTGATAGGCATCGAGTAAAAGTGGTAAAGTTTCCTTAATATGTGACTTTCCATGAAGAATAAAAGCCCCAATAACATAAAAAGTTCTAGTTTTAATATCTTTGGAATTAAAATTTTCTACTAAGTCTAACGCTAATCGACCAAACTTATCAGCAGATTCAATATCATCCATAATGCTGTTTAATATGAGTCCATAATTTCCATAGAAGAATGCCGATAAATCTCCGTTACCATACTGAATTGATAGATTAACTTGTGACAAAATAATTAGTGGAAATAATAACTGATCGGCAATATAAGCAGGTGGAATCATGCTAGAAGCAATACGCATAATTGCCAGTTTATTTTCACAGGTTATTGATGGTAAATCGGTCAATTCTTCAATTGTCCGATCTCCAATCAATTCAGCAGTTTCTTGAAGCCCTTTTGTA
>JBCCSG010000118.1:0-19357 GCA_039200565.1 Cyanobacteria bacterium P01_D01_bin.50
ATTGTTTTCCCACTTTGTACATATCCAGTAACCAATCCTGTCTTACTACCACTGGACGAAGTTGGGGCTAATTTAAGCTTAACCGATCTTACCCTTGCTAAATTCAGTAATGCCTGCTTAGTAGGTGCTAATTTAAGAGATTGTAACTTGGGCGGTTGCAATTTAAGTGATATTAATTTGAGTAATGCTGACCTCACGAATGTAAATCTAAGAAATGCTGTTCTGAAGGATGCTAACTTGAGTTTTTCTAAAATGAAGTTTGCTGACTTTAAGTATGCTGACCTTCTTGGTGCAAATATAAGTGGTGTTGATTTTAATGATACATATTTAGAAGGAGCTAGAATGCCTGATGGTAGCATTCATGATGATTTTAGCGACATCTAACCCTTGACTAGTCAGCTTATTTATTACTACTAACTTATAAATCTATCCAACCACTGAGAAATCATAATTTTTTCCGTTTGCATTGGAATTATTCAACATTTGAGTAAATAATATCAATACCGTTAATATGCAAATTCTATGCAACTACAATCAACTAAAGAACTGTTAATACACAAGCACATTCAAAAAGCCGATGACGAGAGTTGAACTCGTGACCTCACCCTTACCAAGGGTGTGCTCTACCACTGAGCTACATCGGCGAAAACGTCCTATTCTAAATTTTGGATTCTTCTAAAAGCAAACCCAAAATCTAGAAGTGAAATGGGCCGAGCTGGATTCGAACCAGCGTAGGCTAAGCCAGCGGATTTACAGTCCGCCTCCATTAACCACTCGGACACCGACCCATGCCGTTCACGATTACTAATAGTAGCACAAGGTTTCTGAAATACCAAGACTTTTTTGATAATTTCCCGAAACCCAGTGTGGGAAGGGGATGGGGGAATGGGGAGATGGGGAGATGGGGAGAATTCAAAATTCAAAACTCCTAACTCCTAACTCCTAAGTGATTACTCCAGTTTCCTGGAGTGAGTGCAATCTTTTGTAAATTCCTTGTTCTTGTAATAGTTCCTCGTGGCTACCCACTTCTACAATTCTTCCTTTATCTAATACGACGATTTTATCGGCTTCTCTAACGGTACTCAGTCGGTGAGCGATGACTATGGTGGTGCGAGTGCCTTGAATTGAACGCATGGCTAATTGTATGGAACGTTCGGATTCATAGTCTAAGCTGGATGTGGCTTCGTCAAATACGAGTACGTCTGGATTGACTAACAATGCTCTGGCTATACCAACTCGCTGTCGTTGCCCTCCTGAGAGCCTTACGCCACGTTCGCCGACTACGGTATAGTAACCTTCGGATAAGAAACTAATCACTTCGTCGAGTTTGGCGATTCTACAGGCTTCCTCAACTTCGGCAAAACTGACATTTTCGTTTCCGTAGGTAAGGTTATCCAAAACTGTACCGTTGAAAATATCTACTTCTTGATGAACGATCGCCAATCTGCGTCGATAGTCTCCGACATCTAAGTCGCGGATATCCTCGCCATCCATCAGAATTTTCCCTTCTTGGGGTTCAAAGTAGCGAAACAGTAATTTAACTAATGTCGATTTACCCGAACCGCTACGACCTACTAATGCTATTGTCTGATATGGTTCGATTAGTAGATTAATATCGTGCAAAATCGGACGATTGGGTTCGTAACCGAAACTAACATGTGATAATTCAACTTTCCCCGTAAAGTTATAAGAATTCTCTGGCTTTTGTGCTTCTAAAAGTCCTTTAGAATCAATCCCGGATGGCTCTTGAAGAAATTCCTGAAACCGCAACATGGAACTGTAACGACGGGCGAATACTTCTGCAAGGATGCTGATTGGTTCTAGTTCAGCAAATGCCATGCTCGATAAGGTTAAAGTCGTAATAAAGTGACCCAGGGTAATTCTACCTTCTATGGTGGCAGCTAAAGTTAAACCAAGTATCACGAATACGCAAAATTGAATCACACTTTTTTGCCAGGTATTTAGTTTTACGTAACCTTTGTGAATTCTATATATAACTACATGTTTTTCGCGTTCAAAGCGTTGTTTTTGACGCTTGAATTCTTTGGCTTCGGTTGCAAATGCTTTGACTGTTTTAATATTACTGACAATTTCTGATGTCCGACTTTCGGTATTTTCTACGTATTTATCTAAGCGACTTTCGTATTCAATTATTTGCTTCAAGTGCTTTAAAGTAAAGCCGAGAATCACTACAAAGGAAATCAAAAATATAAGTGCAATCCGCCAATCAACGAAACAAATAAATACAAAAATGCCCAAAACTCTAAACAACTTGGGAAACAATTGTCCGGTGATCTCTGGATAAGTCCATGTATAATTAGTAATTCCTTTTGATACTCTCGAAGCTATACGTCCGGGGTTGTTTTCATCGTAATATTCTAAAGGTAAGGTAAGAATTTTTTCTACTGCTTTTTGATTTTGATCTCGACGTGCTTTTAATGCTATTTCCCAATGAAACCAACCGCTCAACCAAGGCTGAGTGGGCGCTCTCAATACCGTGACAACGAAAATTAAACTCAGTAAAACACCCATAGATAAAGTGTTATTTACTGGATAATTCATGATGTTGGAAACCGTGGCGATTGCACCTCTAATAAATCCATCCAATGGTTGTCCAGAAAGCAGGTTCAATATCTGTCCAATCGCATAAGGTACAAGTAAATCAAGAAGTTCAAAAATACTGGATGCTGCAATACTAAATACACTCAGCTTCCAGTACGGACGAAAGTAGTTAGCTATATCTCGTAAGTTTGCCATGATGCACGCGCTTTTTTTGTGTGCAAGTCTGTCACGTTTAAGATTTATATACTACATTCGCACTACACCGTCGTCAATAGTCAAGTATTTAAATCATCCTTTAGATAGAATAAATTATACAAGAACCACTCTTCGCTGTAGCTAAAAGTCTTTCTAATATTTAAAATCTGATATTACATCAGTATAAAGACGAACAACTGCAACCTCTTTTAGGCGCATCTGAGAGCACATTTTATTATTCTTTCAGGAAGATTTATTTTCTGAAAGTCTCTTAAAACTTGTAACGACTCCTCTTCTTTGCTAAATCCGGGTTTAAATGGTATTCCCCATAGAAACACTTAAAAATGACAAAGAAGAGCTGACTTCTTGGAATTTATTTGCAAAAACAAATCGGCTATTGACTCTTAAGAAACACAAGTAGAAACCCTGATAAATACTGGCTTTTTACTGCATAAGTGTTTCTTTAATTCGTAGCGAGGGGTTCAATACTTATTACCTTTTGACTTTTGAATGCCAGATTTTCGATTTCCCCCTCGTGGGGTTGCTCCTAACAATAACAACAATTAGGAGTAGGGGTGACATTACAAGCCCATCCAGACTTCAAAACAAATACTAGTCTCACCATCCAACCACAAGACATTTTATTATTACTTTTTACCTTTGACCTTTTACCAATGTTTCTTAAGAGTATAAATGAGTGTTGCGTAAAGGGGAAAAAGTCCAAAAAATCCTTGTTAAATTATGCCGAAAATGTAAATTCAGATATGATGATTCACCAACCCCATATTTTCAATCCAAAATCCCTGCATAGTCTCATTTACTGCTCTTAGCTTTTCTCCGATAAATCAAGTAAACACCCAGTACAGATAAAGCTATTGGAAAACCTGGTTCGGGAACCTGTTTAGGTTTGGGAACTTTATTGATTTGAGCAAAAATAGCAGCGGTAGTTTTCTCTCCTTCAAGCACTCGGAATTCAGACGGGTTTGTTTTACCGTTATCTTGACTGAATCCAGTTAAAGATAAAGTATATTCCTCGCCACCATAGATAAAACTACGTTTGGCATCATTGTTGGCAACAAATACAAAATCTGCGTTTAATTCTGGATCGTCTGAAAGGTTAGGAGTATTTTGTAGATAAAACTCATAGTCAAAAACTCGTGAAACCTCAGTTGGTTCAGTGAAGGATAAATCTAACTTAAGAGGTACAGATTCTACGCTTGTACCTAAAAGTACGGTACCATTAACATAGGTTAAATCACCGATCTTAAATAAAGAACCCTCCGAGGCATCAAAAGAATTTCCTTCAAATTTAATTTGGTTGGAAGACGCATTTTCAAAAAGAGTTGGATCTCCCCAAGAAAATGTATTTGTATCTTTACCAGTATAAAAAGGATTAGTATTAATACTTCCTGGAGTCGGTTTTCCCCAGCTACCACTAACGTTACCTGAAAAAATAGCAGCTTTCGCTTGATTGGGAGAACCAATTATATTCAAAGCTGCAAGTGCAAACGGAAACACAGCTATATTAAAAAGCAAGCTTAATTTCATATTTAGACTTCAACTCCTATAAGGGAGCAATAAACATATAAGTAACTCGTCTACATTAGTAAAGACACGGATACTTCGCCAAGACTTATGCTAATTTTCACATAATCTTCATATTAGAGCTAATAAAATTGTAAATATTTTCAATTTCAAGTACGTAAAACTATTAGTATTTTTATTTGCTTATGCACGCAATATTCATGTTTCTACTGTAATAGAGGTACGCGATGCTGGTAGATTAATTCATTAAATGCCCGCTGGTATTGAATTAATGATAAATAATTCTTATAGATATTTACACTTAACAATAGTATGAGATATCTAAAGTTATTGTCAAGTTTGACTATTATTATCAATAAGTTATGTAAAAAAAATAATATATGTTAAGGACTATTGCTGTGACACGTTTTATTTAATACGTAAAAAAAGATAAAGATAAATACTGATAGAGGGAGTAGTTCGGAGTTAGAAGAATTACAATGTCGTCATTTTACCTTCTTTAAAATTATTCCTAAATGGAAAGGCGGACATAACTTGAGTCTGAATTCTACTTAACATGTGCAAGCTTTAAGGCTCCATCTCGAGGCAGCACTGGGGAGTTCAAAAAAACTTCGGTAACCAGAAGACACGATTTTTAATTTTCTTCTTTTGTTATTTTTGTCTCCCTGAGCAACAAAAAACAAACAGTTCCACCATCTTGCCCTAAGGACAATATGGTGGAACATTTTATATTGGGGAATACCTAGTCTCAAAGGTTCCCCGATCTGGGGAAGGCTCTTTTCAACTAGGGAGCAAGAGCGTTACCGCGAATTAAGCTGCCAATGGTTTTGGCAGTAATTTTAAGTTGGGTGATGGGATTAGCTGGGACAACTGTTTTATATAAATAGCTGTCAAAAGTCAACCGCTGAACATCGCGATCGCTACACATTTCGACAAATGCTTCGCGGGTAGCGTCGGAACGGTAAAATACGTTTTGCAAAATATCGAGTACTTTGTAGGTAAGACCGTATTTCTTGTCCCAACGTTTCAAATAGATTTTTAAATCGGCTTCGGTAGGAATAGACTGTCCGCTGTTAGAGACTTCTACAATAGTTTCGGCACACATCCGTCCGGATTTAGCAGCGAAGTAAATTCCTTCTCCGGAAGACTTGGTAACATAACCAGCAGCATCACCTACTAATGCAATGCGTCCCACAACACGACGGGGACGAGGATGTTCGGGGATGGGGTGTGCTTCAACTTTGATGATTTTTCCGCCAGCGAGTTTTTTCGCAGCACGAGCGCGTACACCAGCTTGGAATTGCTTAATACTAGCCTTATTGATATGCATGGTACCCGTACCCACCGCTACGTGGTCGTATTTGGGGAAAACCCAAGCGTAGAAATCGGTAGAAACATCATCGCCGACATACATTTCTGCCAAGTCGTTGTAGTATGCCATTTTGTCTTCCGGAATACGGATGCGTTCTTGGAAAGCAATGGCATAGTTATAATCCCCGGCATCCATTTCTTTGGCGATACGGGAATTTGCACCATCAGCGCCTACAATCAAATCCACTTTCAGAGTTTTAGAAATACCTCTTGCACCACCTTCTGTATGGTCAAGATAATGGATAGTATAAGGGTCTGTATTATTTGTGGGAAAATCTAATTTATGAACCGTAGCATTAATTAAATGAGCACCTAAGAAAGCCGCACGATTCCGCATGAAGCCATCTAAAACTTCGCGGCGGCACATTCCTATATATTCATCTTGTTTTTCTAAATTAATATCAACCTCGCGATTCGAGGGTGAAATCATCTTCATTTTCCGGACTTGACGATCGATGATATCAGCCGGGAGGTCAAATTCACCTACCATACACAGTGGTATAGCACCACCGCAAGGTTTAGCATTATCTAACTTACGCTCAAATAGATAGGTTTCAATTCCTGCTTTCGCCAAAGTTTCAGCAGCAGATGAACCCGCAGGACCTGAGCCAACAACAGCAACCCTAAGTGTCAAAGGTCTTCTCCCATACTTGACATTACCTCGAAGCATGGTACCACGGAGTTTTGACCGTTTTTCCGCTTTACCCCCTTAATTTCATTGAAATGCAACATTCCTTAATGTTTCGATACTTTAATCAATGTGAGCGATAAATGCCCCAAAGTTAAAAACTTGATGTTCGCTTTAAGTGGCTAGCAAGGTTCACACAAAAATTATTAATACAAGAGTAATTCATGAATAATTCCCATGAGAAATAGAAATTTTTGTCTAGATTATGCTTATAATTCAAGTTTTGAGTAGCTTTGCTAAAGGAAAACTTTGCTTTTGTAATACAACTTTTGGCATATAAAATAAACCCTAAAAACAAAGAATAAGCTTGTAAAGAGGAAGACATTATTTAACTAAAACATATGGGTTTAATTCCCCACCGTCACAGGGTTCCCATAAGAATTTTTTTCTTCTAAAAAAATTCTTATGGGTGCCCGTCACACGGTGGACGAATTGAGTTGGGGTCGCTCATCCCCATCTCAATTCCAACCAACTTCGGCTCTTCCGCTCAAACCTTCTTCCTTCGTTTAATGGGATACACCCGTTAGTATATACTCATAATTTGACACAATTGCAAATATTATTGCCTTTATAAAAAATGAAAAATGAAAATTTACCAGTTACAAAAACGGATATAATTATTAAAAAATTAGAGGAAAAACAATCCTTTAAACCAAAAAATATTATGGAAGAAGAAATAGATTCTAATATTCTGAGACGTTTCAAAAATAAATATTCAGAAATAGAGAGATATTTTTTTATTCTCGAAATCTTGTAATTTGATGAAAGTCAGTTTTGGAAATAATTATAAAAATCTGCGAGTTTCTCATGGATAAATAAATATATCATATACTAATATGATAATTATCAAAATCTATATATATCAGTTATATGGGTTATCAAAATAAAAAAATTCATAATTCATGTTTTATTCAGAATTATGAATTTTTTACGGAGAAATTATCTCTTACGAAAAATGATTGACATTTCTGTTTTATAACTCAGCCAATATCCAAAAAACCCATAGAATATAACTTTATAAGAAGTGAGGGCTTTTCTTAACTCAATCGGTTCGTGAATCACATCTAAAGAACCATCAGATAACCGTTGATATTCGTTCCAAGCACGAGCATTTACTCCTAACCAAGGTGTATCGTGATAAGCTCTTTCAAAGAAATCAACAGCTTTCCAACTTTGACAATTTCCTAAATATTCTAGAACTTCGGGAGTGTAAATATGAAAGTGATACGGTGCGTGAATGCAGTTATAAAAATCGGATAAATGAGGTTTTGTTAAATCTAAATTGGCTGCGTTAGGTGTTCCGATGAGAATATAACCACCAGGTGCAAGTAAAGTGTCCAATTTAGACAGTAATTCTCTGGGGTCTTCAACGTGTTCTATAACATCTTGGAGCAGTATATAATCGAATGGTGCTTGTTGGAGAATAGCATCATTACCAAATCCATCCTTAGAAGCATAAGGATCGTAACCATGACAGTTTGTAAAGCCTCGTTGTTGCAAATACTGCACAAATAAACCGTTAGCACATCCATAGTCAAGCAGGGAATGAGTTTTTGAAAATCCATGCTTAATTAGTTGTCGAGACAAATTCCAATAGGAGAGGCGCATCACCCATGTCAATGTTGAATTGCCTATTGGATATTGTTCGTAATATGGTGCAATATCAACAATATCTAAATTATGAATAGTTTGGCAATTAGGACATCGCCAAACTTTAAACACTTCTTGTTGAAAAGCTCTGACATTAGAGTTAAATTTGCTAAAAATAGATTCATCACTTTCATCTATCTGATAATCACATATTATGCATCTGATACGTTTTTTTGCTATTGTCTTCAGAGAATGTTCTTCAGAAACAGAATTATCTTTTTCTGTGGAATGAGTGCAATTTTTAGCCATTAATTATAACTCTGAGTTACAACACAAATCATATCAAAATCGAAAGCTATTAACACTTTTATTGTTATGAAATATTTATGTTTTATTTTATAAATAAAAATCTGTTTATTTCCAAAAATAAATAATTAAATCAAGTTTATATAGATGATTGATTTTTGCAGGCTCCGCGTGCTCTGGGGGTATAAAATATCGGCAAGTTTTTTTATATTACTTATTGCCTACCTCAATAAATAATTTAATTAATCAAACCGGATACATATCATAATTTTTTGTACGCGTTCAAGGGATGTAAAGAAGCTGAAAAAATGATTTAAATTCGGTTAATATGTACAAGTTACTCAGATTATGTGTATCCTGATTTTCCCCTATATTACAGCCATCATACTGTAGGAGTTGTAAGAATTAGTCGCGTTAATAAACCCGGTTTGTTCAAAAAAAACCGAGTTAACGATCGCAAATGATTTAGGAGGTAATGGTACTTTTATCTAAGGGCTATTTTCTCTTATTTCTATGTTATGCTTCCCAATAGAGTATATAAGAACTAAATAAACCATAAACCCAGTCCTTGTATTATTTGTACTATTATCTGATTGTCTAGAAGTTATCCCGGGCGAAGCTGTAAATACTGCGAAAGATAAAAGTGCAACCAAACTATGTACCAGTCAGTGCTTAAACTTGTAGCGGAAGCCCTGCACTCTATCTGATGGCATTATGAAAGTAACTGTTTTTCATCTTGAACTCATGTTTTTGTAATGTGTATGTCTATTTTTTTACAAATAGATAAGAGTAAAATAAATAGTTATTATTCCAAAATCATTGCCGACTTTTGTATGTGAATATACTGAAATAGCAAAATAATCGTATATTAAGAAACTTATTGTTACAAAAAATATTCTATTGTATTGGCAATATATTTAACTATGGATAATAATAAGTTTTATCAAGATTATATTGACGGGCACCCGACGGGTTCCCATGAAAATTTTTTTAAAGAAAAAACTTTTAAGGGAACCCTTGACACTAATGGACCTCAAGTATATTGTCACTTGGTTTGATTGGGATATAATAAGTCAAAAAACTTTTCTGGTGGGGATACCGAAGCTGTGCGTGATGATTTAAAAGGCTTAGCGATTACTAAAAAAGAACTCCAAAAGTTAACTAATTTGCCTATTAACGACGAATTAATTATTATTGTTAATCCGTTGAAGTTATTGGTAAGGCAATTTTTGCAAAAAGTCAAAGGACCAGAAGGTGCAACCGCAATTTTTATTGGATTGGCTGTAATTCTTGGCAGTTATATTATATTGAATTTAGTTATTAATATGTTTAGCAACTTGGAAGGGCTTCCATATTGGTTGCGATTTCTTGTAGTCTGTTTGATTGGGGGTGGTGTTGCACAATCATTATTGTATCTAACCTGGAAAAAAAGAGTTGCAATAGTTAAAGAGAATCTAACACATTCTTTAAATACTCTTTTGCATGAAGTTGATAGATTTAATTCTGTAGTCAAGGCAATAGAAATTAATGATAAAATTGAAGCCGCAGGCAACCAGGAAGTTACGATCAAAGAAAGAAGACGAGTTATTGAAGCCCTTAAATACACGAGAGCAGATTTAATTCGCGCTTTAAAAACAGAAAGGATTTTGAGAGAAAATAAAAAGTTTATCATAAATAATTCAGAATTACTTACGAATAATTTGGCTACATTAACTCAAATGCAAGTAACCGAACAAGCCTCCGAACATGGTAGGTTACTTAATGAAGCATTAGGTATTGCGTTGGACGTACAGCAGGAAATGAAAAGATTACAGATTCAGAAATAATAGTTATTAGCTGGTGGTGGCGGGCACAAAACGATTAATTTTCGTTGAGTGGCACCTTCAGCCTTGAAGAGTGGATAAGTAGGTAGGCACAAATAAACCGCAAGCTATGTAACGGATTGTAAATAGAGTTGACAAGCTTGCGATTGCCTAAGTTACTTCGTTCGACTCGCTGCGGACATACCTTGATTTTTTTAACGCTGACTTACTTACTGTGACTCTAATTTGTATTTAAAATAGGATTGTGTTGGCAATTCTAACAAAAATTGCCTGCTTTGAAGCCAGATTACAACAATAGCCGTCCAGGTTTTACTATGAGAAATTATGAATACCCTCGCTCTTTGTCCGTGAAAACATGAATTGGAAACAAATTGCTGGTAGTTGGGTAATAGTTCCCCAACATCCCATCGGTATCGTTCATTTCTTAGGTGGTGCATTTGTAGCTACCGCACCTCATGTAACTTATCGTTTGTTACTCGAATATCTTGCAGGAAAAGGGTTTGCGGTGATCGCCACCCCATTTGTGAATACTTTAGACCATAGTGCGATCGCTTCCCAAGTTTTGCTAAGTTTTGAGAGGGTGTTAGTACGATTGGAAGATAGAGAACCCGTTTTTAGGGGCTATCTTCCCGTATATGGATTAGGTCATAGTATGGGATGCAAACTACATTTACTTATCGGTTGTTCCCCAGGAGTCGAACGTGCGGGTAATATCCTTATATCATTTAATAACTACGCTGCACGGGATGCAATTCCTTTGCTAGAACAATTGAACGCTACGGTGAATGTTGAGTTTACACCTTCACCTACCGAAACAGAAGAACTAGTGGAAGAAAATTACAATATCCGTCGTAATTTTTTAATAAAATTTAGCAATGATACTCTTGACCAATCATACCGTTTAACTAAATTGTTACAGAATCGCTTTGGGGAGATGGTAACAACGCAAACGCTTAGAGGTAACCACGTTACACCTTTAGGTCAAGATGTGAAATGGCAACCAGGTAAAGAATTTAATCCCTTGGATGCTTTGGGACAGTGGTTTAAACAAGAAGTATACCGCGACTTAAATCAGCTAAAACGTAGCTTGACGTTATGGCTAAATCCCCTATCGCCACTATAATCGGAAGATAGTGTGTATAGATTTTCAATAATAAAAGTAAATCTATTTTCTATTACATTTTCTATTACCCATTCGGCACAGGTATATTTATTTTTTATTTTTATTAGCAAGCGGCTACTTCTTATGTTTCAAATATTAGTAATCGATGACGATCCAGCCGTTCAAATATTGCTTAAAAGAATGCTGGAGAAGCAGGGTTATGAAGTAGTTGCAGTCAGCAATGGTGAGGAGGGGATTGCACAGGCTGTCATTTCTCGTCCAGCAATGATTATATGTGACTGGTTAATGCCCGGATTAAGTGGACTTGATGTTTGTCGTTACATCAAGAAAGATCCCAATTTATCTACTACATTTTTTATTCTTTTAACATCTTTGGATTCTGTTGCCGATCGTGTTAAAGGATTAGATGCTGGTGCTGACGATTTTATTACCAAACCCATAGAACAAAATGAAATGCAAGCGCGGGTAAGGGCTGGTTTACGTTTGCATGAAATGAGTCAAGACTTAAAAGCTCAAAAGCAAATTTTAGAAGCAGAATTATCAGAAGCTGCCGATTATGTGCGTTCTCTTTTACCTACGCCAATAATTCAACCTCTTAATATAAATTATACATTTATTCCTTCCCAACAACTTGGTGGTGATTGTTTCGATTATTATTGGCTAGACGACGATTATTTAGCAATTTATCTACTTGATACCGCTGGACATGGACTGAAAGCGACTTTACCTTCTATTTCGGTATTAAACTTACTACGCTCCCGTGCTCTTAAGGATTTAAATTATTACCAACCTAGGGAAGTATTAAATGCCTTAAATAGTACTTTTCAAATGAGTTACCAAAATGATAAATATTTTACTATTTGGTATGGAGTTTACAATCAAATTAAACGAGAATTAGTTTATTCAAGTGCCGGTCATCCACCTGCTATATTATTATCTAGTAATAATAATAGTATCCAATTATTAAAAACCCCTGGAATGCCTGTTGGCATGTTTCCAGAGGTTAGGTATACTAATGGATTTTGCAAAATTGAACAAAATAGCACCTTATATATTTTTAGTGATGGTGCTTATGAAATAACTTTATCTGATGGTCAACTTATGGGGCTTGAGAATTTTATCCAAAAGGTTACACGCTTGTATCATTTTTCTAGCAGCCCTCTAGAAAATATTCTCAATTGTCTTGTTGATTTGAATTCAAAAAATGCGTTTGACGATGATTTATCTATACTGCAAATAGCCTTTAATTAAGCAATTTGCGAAAGTACAGCTTGATTAAATTCATCTTGATTGGAAAATATTTCAAACACTTTGTCCATTCCAGTAAGCTCAAATAATATTTTGACTTGCTCGTTAATAGAACAAAGTACCAGCTTGGTATCAGCCGCTCTCAAAGTTTTAAATGCCAATACTAAAGCACCCAAACCGGAACTATCCATAAAAGTAATATCTTTTAAATCTACCAATACAATTTTTGGTTTACCTTGTAATAAGTTAATAACTTCTTCCCGAAATTCTTGCGATTTAGTTGCATCTAAAACACCACTGGGTTGAATAAGTTTAATATGTTCTGTCATAGTTTCTCAGTATTTTTACGGCAAAAAAACGTTTACTATTTTAACCTAGATCAATCATAATTCATTTAATGACAACTTGCCAGCAAATAGCTTATCAATTAACAGTAATAAATTAAAATATTAAATTCATAAGCAATAACATATATATATGAATGCTTAATCTTATTAGACAGCAGAATGGGAGAAATTAGCACCGCGAATACATACTATTTCGCCCTCATTCTCGATTAAAATGGGAATACAATTTTCTACGTGGCATAAGTTCTCTACACTATTTATGTATTTGATGCTAGTTAATTTTAAAAAGTGTGTCAACTTCAATGAAAGCAAGCCATCTGGCCTTAATTGCTCGTCATCAGTGTTGTTGCTGACGAAGATCGTCATATAAAGTCCGGTTAATTACCTACCATACAGTTGAGAGCAAAAAAATTATTTGTTACCTATTACCCATTACCAACTCTCACAGATACGATCGGTTTTTAACCGGACATGATATTACTTATGTTTGATGCAGAGGAATTGAAATCATAAATTCACTTCCTTGTCCAGATTTGGAAATACATTCTATTGAACCACTATGTTTTTCAGTAATGATTTTGTTACTAATAGAAAGACCCATACCAGTACCTTTACCTACAGGTTTCGTTGTAAAGAAGGGGTTAAATAATTTGTCTTTAATATCTTCTGGTATTCCTATCCCATTGTCAGCAATGCGAATAGTTACCTTATCGAACTCGACAAGTTGCGTGCGAATTTGAATTTGAAGATTGCTATTCATTTGTTCTTTGAATTCTATTGATTCTTCCAAAGCATCTAAAGCATTTGCTAAAATATTCATAAAAACCTGATTGAGTTGACCGGGATAACACTCTACCTGTGGTAAATTTCCGTACTCTTTGATAATCTCAATTTTAGGACGTTCGGCTTTAGCCTTAATTCGATTTTCTAAAATCATTAAAGTACTATCTAATCCTTGGTGAATATCAAATTTTTTTGTTTGGGTTTCATCCGTGGAAAAAATACGCAAAGATGCAACAATTTCTCGAATACGTTGTGCTCCTACTTTCATCGAATCGAGCAGTTTGGGTAAATCCCCTAAAAGGAATTCTAAATCTACTTCTTCGATTAATTCTTTTATTTCTGATGATGCCTGAGGATAGTATTGTTGATAAAGTTTAACCAGTTTTAAGAGGTCTTGAGCGTAATTATTAGCGTGACTAATATTGCCGTAAATAAAGTTTACAGGATTATTAATTTCGTGGGCTACCCCTGCAACCAAATTGCCCAATGAGGACATTTTTTCACTTTGTACTAACTGCATTTGAGCATTTTGCAGTTCGCAAAGGGCTGCTTCTAATTCTTGTTTTTGCTGCTTTAACTGCGTCTCTGTCTGTTTGCGTTCGCTAATATTAAATGATGTTCCTACAATCCGATAAATCTTACCTTCTGCATTTCTTAAAGGATTAAGTGTAGTCAACCACCAATTTTCTCTCCCTTGAAAAACTAGATTTTCTTCATAACTTATAGGTATACCTGCTTCCAAACATCTAATATATTGTTGACGTATTTTCGTACCTTGAACGTCACCAAAAACTTCTTCTGGAAATTTACTGGTTGTATCTGAAGCATTTATACCTGTGGCTCTTTCAGTTGCACAATTCCAATCAGCATAAACTAATTCGCCATTATCTAAAACGTTAACAACAAAAATCAGTTGTTCGACTCCTTGATAAATACTGCGGAGAAATTTCTCTTGTTCTTGTAAAGTTGCACTCGCTAGTTCCGCTTCGGTAATATCAAGCACCATAGAAGCAACACCAATGACTTCACCATTCGCAGCAATCAAGGGATTGTTATACCATTCACAAATAATCGTTTTACCATCCTTAGTAATATTTTCAATTACGATTCGGGCTCCACCACGCTGTGACAATAATGCAGTTTTTAAATGATGTATCTGTTCTCTAGTAGTTTGGGAAACTATAAACTCAAAAGAACTACCGTAAGCTTCCTCTTTTCTATATCCAAAAATCTTTTCTGCGCACCGATTCCATTCTTTAATCTGGAAATTCGTATCCCATTCGATCGCAGCTAAAGGTGTTTGTTCAATCAACAGCGCTAATCTTTGGCGAGAAGCTAAAAGTTCGGATTGTGCTGAGTGACGCTCGCTGATTTCTTTTTGTAAGGCTCGATTGCTTTGCATTAATTGCTGAGTTCGTTCTTCCACTCGCTTTTCTAAGTCTGCATAAGCTCTTTTCAAGGCCCTTTCTGCTTTTTTTAAACGAGTTACATCTGTTACTACTCCATCCCAAATAATCGAATCATCTGCTTGTTTTTCAGGACGAGATGAGGCTTGTATCCATTTTACTTGCCCGGAAGTTAAAACAATTTTTCCTTCCCATTGCCAAGGTTGTAAACTTTGAGCAGAAGTCGCAATGGATTTTTCAAAATCTTCACGCTCGTCTCGATGAACGCAGGAAATAAACAAACTGGCATCAGCTATAACTTGTTCTGGTGAAAGTTCGTAGATTTCAAAACAACCGGAACTAATATAAGGAAAGCTTAATTGTCCATCAGCCCCAAGTTTAAATTGAAATAACATACCCGGAACATTCGCAGACAGTTTCTGTAGCTTTTCTTCGCTCAATCGAAACTGATTTTCTATTACTTGACGTTGTTTAATTTCCTTTTGTAAATGGGTAACTACCTGAGTCAGTTCGGAAGTTCGCTGATGTACTCTAATTTCTAACTCTTCATATAACTTCTGTAAAGTAACTTCTACTTCTTTGGATTCAGTAATATCTTGTAAGGTTCCTAAAATATTAGTCACCTTTCCTTGAGCGTCGCAAATCGGAATTGTGTTAATTTCCAACCAACATTGTCTGCCATCTGCTTGCAGTTGTGGTTTGACAATGGTTTTAGGTGCTTTAGATTCAATAGTGCGACTATCATTAAGGCGAAACCAATTAACTTCCTCTTCTTTCCAAGGTAAATCAAAATCAGTTTTACCTTTAATTAATTTTGGATCTCCTACTCCCGCAATCTCGGCAAAAAACTTATTACACCCTTGATATATCGAATCGGGATCTTTCCAAAAAAGTGCTTGCGGGATATTATCTAAAATTCTTTCCAAAAATTGCTTAGATGAACGCAGTCGTGCTTCCACCTGAAAATGCTGGGCAATTTGTTGTGTTAACTCTCGAATCGTAACAATTAGAAACTGATTTCCTTCCTCATCCTTAAACACGCATTTTTTTATGGAGACAAAACGTCTATTACCTTGACTATCTGTAATACATTCGTCCGATTCATTTTGGTTCGAGGTAGTAAAAATAAATTCATCTTTTTCCCAAGAAGCATCCGCAACTTTATCTTCAAACAAGTCAAAATCGGACTTACCAATTATTTCTTCTCTACTACGTCCAATAAAATTACAATACGCATCATTCGCCAGCACCCAATAATGTTGGCGATCCTTAACAAAAATAGGATCAGAAGTACCATTAATTACCTGAAGTAAAAAACCAGCAGAAAAATTTTCTTCTGGCTGCGTTTGACAATCCTCTTGAACTGTTGCCTCCTGACTCAGGGAGGATTCATTTATTTGTTTATCTTTATTCATCCCCAAAATCCTTTTGCCGTAAGGGTTTTAGCTCCCGTTAGATGTCTGCTCTAAATGCACAACCGCTAACTAGCTCATAAATATGAAGTCACCTCAGATACACTTTATTAGTATTCCCGAAATTTATTATTTTTCAACATTTAATAGTTACAAATTTTCTATCTATAATTACCTAACTCCTTACTTCTCTTCATCCACCACCGTCTCTAAACTGGACTCACTTTTGCTCGATAAATTAACTTATTTCCTTGACGGTAGCCAGTATAACGCACCTTGACTTTTTCTTGTATTTGTGCATTGCCTTCGATTAGCTGATGTATTTCAGGCTGATAGGGTAATTCTGCACCTACGGAAGCAATAGCTTCGACTCCCCATTCTTGTAAAAGTCTATTTAAGGGTTTTTCTATTAATGGAATTATATTCGCTGCTGGTAACTGGCGATTCTCTCGGGCTTTGTGTGCTGCTGTGGGAAATTGAATTAATAATGATTCAAGCAGTTGTAAGCTCGATTGCTGGAACTGAGAAAGCAATAATTTTTCTTGATTTTCTAATTGTTTTTCTAAGCGTTCGTATTCTTTTTTTAAATCTGCTATTTGCTGTGATGAATGCTGAGTTGATGTTTGCTGTTTGATTAATTCTGTTTCAGAAAATTTATTTATCAATTCACTTAAATCTATTTGTAATGCTTGCGCTATTTTCACCAAAAACTCTAAGCGCATTTGCTGAATTTCTCCTTTACGCAAGCGCTGTATTTGATATTTAGAAACTCCAGCAACTTTACTCAAAGCTTTGAAGCTACAAATATCTTTTTGCTGCATTAATTCAAGTAGTTTTTGGGTAAAATCGATTTTATTTTCAGTTTTTGATGTCATAGATCGGAATTTTAGATTTTAGATTTTAGATTACAAGAGTTAGGATCTCGCGGAGTTGGGAGCTCGCGGAGTTGGGAGTGAGGAGTTGAAAAATTCTTCACTACCTCCATGCCCAATGCCCGATGCCCCATGCCCAATTACCCTAATGCAATATCTAAAAACATCATTACCACAAATCCAAACATTACCCCTATAGTTCCTTCTTTCTCAAACCCCTGACGATGGGATTCGGGAATGATTTCGTCGCTGATTACAAATAACATTGCTCCGGCTGCAAATCCCATTGCCCAAGGTAAAATAAAATTTGCAATACTCACTACACCGATACCAATCAAACCGCCAATCGGTTCGACTAAACCTGTAAGCAAGGAAATCCATAAGGCATAACTTGACGTATATTTTTCTGCTACTAAGGCTAATGCTACTACTAAACCTTCAGGAATATTCTGTAAACCAATTCCTAAAGCTACCGGAATTCCATCTCTAATATTGTTATTACCAAAATTTACACCTACAGCCAATCCTTCGGGAAAGTTATGAATCGTAATAGCTAATATAAATAACCAAACTCGTGCTAAATTACTAGCGCGACGGTTTTCTTTACCTTTAAAAAAATGTTCGTGGGGTAATAAACGATGGGCGAGTTGCAAAAATACTCCACCTAATATTATCCCCCCTACCATAATTAAAGCCGCGATCGCCTTTGAATAACCTTGAGCGATCGCTGCTTCAGTTCCTGGTACTATTAATGAAAATGATGTCGCTGCCAACATCACTCCCCCACCAAAACCCAGCATTATCCCCTGCACTCTTGCAGTTATTTTAATTGGCAGCAATATCGGTAAGGCTCCAATTACTGTAGCTAACCCAGCTGCTAAACTGGCGATTGCACCAATTACAAAGTTGTTCATGTTTGAGTCAGTTAAAAAACAAATAAATCATAATCATTATGAGTTCGTATTGCCATGTAAAAACCGGCGTACACCCGGCGCAACTTCTGCCTGAATTTAGATTTGTATTGAGTTACGATCGAAATCGAAACAAAAAATCAATGTCAAGGATGCCCTTCAATGTAAAAGATGCATTACAAGCTCAATTAAATCAATCGCTGATTTTTACAAATTGCTTGGGTGTTAATGTGGCGATAAATGATGAGAAACACGGTTTGTGGTTGGGAAGCGGTGGTTTTTCTGATATTGATGCCCAGAAAAATCTCGATATTAATCAATTATTTTATATTTACAGTATTACTAAAACTTTTGTTTCTGTTTGCTTGTTGCGTTTAGTTCAAGATGGATTTTTGAATTTAGATGATGCCGTGAATCAGTGGTTACCGAACATATCATTCCTAAAATTATTTATAATAACGAATGGGAAGCTTGGTTTTTTAGCAACCATATTCCAGGAGCTATACGCTACCGCTCTTTTTGGGAAATGTTTACAAAACTTGGGATGAGAGGTGTGCCTTAATAAGTCTTTTTGATAAAGAAGTCTTGCGTTTTATTTTGATAGAATTTGAAAAAATTTTTGAAAACTCAATGTTGGGTTACGACACGATAAACAAAATTTTTCGTAATATTTCCAATCTGTTTTCCTGTCTAACCCAACCTACTAAGCTGATGTGCAGCTAAATTAAATAATGGGATAACCTGAAGCTATTGTAGTACGTTAGCGAAGCCTGTCCAAAGGACATACATCTTGCTCTCTAGTATTACACAAATTAAGTGCGTAACAGCTTAACTGTTCAATAGCAGAGTATGGCTCAGACATAAATTAATTGGTGCGTGAGGCAAATTCAAATACTATATTGTTATATCTGATAAATTCCTCAAACCGTCACAGCACCCTACAATAAAAGGTGATAAATTGGGTCAAGGGTGCCCGTCAATGTCAAATTTAAATCAGTTATTTCCGATTCACCATCGTCGCACTAGCTTGATCCACGGGTACTAACAAAATTTCGCTGAGATTGACGTGAGCGGGACGAGTAACGCAAAATAACACTACATCGGCGATATCATCGGGGGTGAGGGGAATTAATCCTTGATATACTTTTTTCGCGCGATCGCCATCTCCATGAAAT
>JBCCSG010000119.1:0-19090 GCA_039200565.1 Cyanobacteria bacterium P01_D01_bin.50
AACCCACGGACACGCTACGATCGTCGATCCCTGGGGAATGATTTTAGACGACGCTGGCGAACAACCGGGGGTGGCGATCGCTGAAATTAATCCCGCAAGAATTGAACAAGTGCGTCGTCAAATGCCGAGTTTGCAACATCGAGTATTTTAATATTTATTCGCGAAAAATATTTATATCAGATAATAGATAAACTCGATATTTCTGAGATATTGAGTTTATCTATTGTGTTTTTTGCTACTGAAAATATTATTATCGCATTTAGAAAAATAATTTATCCTTTTCCCTTGTAGTTAGATTAATTAATTGTATCAACAAAACAATATTTAAAGCCACGTTTGTTTGTTATTAACTCTCAAATTTTATTGTATTAACGTCAAGACTTTATATCAGGGCAATTGCGGCAAAAGTCCTAATTATTCTGAGAAAAAGAAGTATGAGGTTAATACCTAAAAATCCCATTCTCGGCTACCAATTTCTAACTCTCCGTCTTGAAAATAATTCTTACAAAATCATTGCTAAGTTTTTATTAGTAATGGTTTATGTATTTAGTTTTCTCAAATTATTTCCGCTGGAGCCAGCTGCTGCTCGAGTTACGAATAATAACGGCAATGCTTGTATACAAAATACCGGTTTGAATCAGCAAATTTCTAATTTGCTACAAACTACCGTTAAGGTATCCAATTTAGCAAGCAACTCGAATCGAGGTTTTAAAATTGCGATGCAGAGATTTACTTCACCTTTCTCAAGTTATCTCAGCGATCGTGACTTTAATGAATACGCATTAGATATGTTCTCTCACATACCATCACCTTTACAGGCGGTGGTTCCCATTGGCAAGGCGATCGCATTATCCCTACAACCGGGATTCAATTTTAGCAATCCGATTCAACGTATTGACACTAGAGTGGGCAATATGCCCTTAACCTTAATTTCTGGCGGTAAACCCATAACTATTCATGCTGATAATCGCTATCAATTAGAAGAAGTTGTGGCTAGGAGTGGCACCAATGCTATAGCAGCGGTAGACGGAACTTTCTTTTCTCTCAAATATCTGAATTCCAATGTTATGATTGGACCAGTTTACAGTTATTCAACCAAAAAATTCATTCCTGGAAACAAAGGCGAAAATAAAATATTAGCAGGCCGTCCGTTAGTTCTAATCAGTCCTTATGCAGTAAAGTATATACCCTTTGAACCGGACAAACATCAAACTTTGAAGGGTATACAAGCAGAAATGCCAGAAGTTACGGATGCATTTGTGGGTGCAGCGTGGCTGGTGAAAAATGGTGAACCAAAACCCGCAGATTACTTTAATTTTCTCCAAGGTGCCGACGGCGTGCGCTTCCGGGCTTTTTGGGGTATTAATAAATCGGGAGTTCCTACCATTGGCGTTTCAGCGAAAAAACTTGATTCGCCAAGGCTAGGCAAAGTCTTGACAGAAGCAGGATTCCTAGACGCTGTCATGCTTGATTCCGGTGCGAGTACATCCTTGGTTTACAAAGGACAATCTTTAGTGGGTTATACACCACGCCCTGTACCTCATGCAGTTGCGTTGCTTGGAAGAGAATCTAGTTGTAATTAAGTTTTTGTTTTTTTATCTTTGTAATTGTAGGACAGGTTTAACAGTCTGTCTTTTTTATTACGATTTTTATTTACTAGATTAATAATATCATTTATTTATCTAAGCTTGACTCAGCCGGAATAGTAATAATAAATTCTGTACCTTCTCCAATTTTAGAATTTATTTCAATAATTCCCTTATGGTTTTGGGTAATAATTTTATTAGCAATAAATAATCCTAAACCCGTACCTTTCCCTACAGCTTTGGTAGTGAAAAAATTTTCAAAAATTCTTTGCTTTACTTCTTCTGGTATTCCCACACCATTATCTTTAATTTTAACAATAACTGATTTTTTAACTTTTTCCCATCTAGTAGAAATAGTTATACAATTAGGATTATTTTTAATTTGTTCGTAACTAAATCCTTGATTTGATTCTTCCAATGCATCAATAGCATTTGCGAATAAATTCATGAATACTTGATTTAATTGTCCAGGGAAGCATTCTATTTCAGGAATTTCCCCGTAATCTTTATAAATATTAATTTCCGGACGATTCTTTGAAGCTTTCAAACGGTGTTTCAAAATTATAATAGTACTATCTAAACCATCTTGAAGATTAAAGAATATTTTATTCTCTCTATCCGACCTCGAGAAAGTTCTTAGAGAATCACTTATATTAAAAATACGTTCGGTACCATCTTCCATAGAAGCTATTAATTTCGGTAAATCATTACGTATATATTCTAAATCTATATCTTTAATTTTATTTTGAATTACTGTAGGTATATTTGGGAATTCTAGTTGATATAAATCTAATAAGCTCAAAATATCTTTAATATACTCAATAGATAGTTGAATGTTACCATTAATAAATCCCAAAGGATTATTTATTTCATGTGCTACTCCAGCAACTAAATGTCCAATAACTGACATTTTTTCGCTTTGAATTAGTTGAAATTGGATTTCTTTTAGTTGCTTTAATGTTTTTTCTAACCTTTCAGATTTATAACGCTCTTTTCTAAGTGCACTATAAGCTTTTAAACTTGTTCTGACTATAGTAAATAACTTAATTCTAGTTAGTTCTGTCTTTGTTTTATAACCATTGATATCATATTCTTGTATAACTGTTTTTTCCGGTATTTGTCCCGGTTGTCCAGTACGTAAAATTATTTGTACAAGTTTATTTCCTAAAATTTCACGCACGTATTGAACCAATTCCAAACCCGCTTTGTCATTTTCCATGATTACATCCAATAAAATCATGGCAATATCGGGATTTTCTTGGATTATTTGTTTAGCTTCTTCCCCAGAATAAGCACTGAAAAAATTCAGATATTTATCTTCAAAGATAAAGTCATCCAATGCTAACTTTGTCACATCATGAATTTCAGCTTCGTCATCAACTATAAGAATTTTCCAGCTACCTTGATGCTGTTCTTTATTTCGATCTACAAAAGCTAATTGATCATTTTCTTCATCCGCAAAGAATAATTCATCGTTATCTTCCTCTATAACCATGAGTTTATCATTCTCATCTATACTTTGATTCATATAAAGTAGCATAAAATCATCCAAAATACGCAATAGCAAGCATCTCTTCATACTTGTAGCTACGGAGATTTCATCGGAAACTGAATCATAAATTTTGTCCCGATTCCCAAGGTACTTTCACAATTGATACTTCCCAGAAGTTTTTGGGTGACAATATTATAAATAACATGCAAACCCAAACCAGTACCGCCTTGATTGCGCTTAGTAGTAAAGAAAGGTTCAAATATTTTGTTTATATTATCCGGAGGAATTCCTTTACCATTATCTTGATATTCTAAGATAAAATTTTCTTCTTCTCGCCGGTATTTGATAATTATATTTCCGCGTTCAGATTCTTCATAAGCGTGCATCAGCGAATTGATAATTAAATTTGTTATAATCTGGGAAAAACCACCGGGATAGCTATCAATAATTAGATAATTAGAACCTTGGATCTCTATTTTATGTTTCGTTATTTTTAACTTTGGTTGAAGTTGTAGTAAAATTCCGTTCAGATATTCCTTAACATTAAAAATTCGTCGCTCTTCGCTAGATTGATCGACTGCTACTTGCTTAAAGCTTTGAATTAATTCGATTGCTCTATTCAAATTTCCTAAAAGCATTTGGCTGCTTTGTACTGCGCTGTCCAAATATTTTTTTAATTCGGAGCGCTTCATTTCTCCATTCTCATAAGATTGAAGTAAGCTTTTAGTCTTCTCTTCTAAGATAGAAGCAGCTGTAACCCCAATTCCAATTGGGGTATTAATTTCATGAGCAATTCCAGCGGTTAGGGAACCCAAAGAAGCTAATTTTTCTTGAGCGATAATTTGATTTTGTGCTTCTTGTAATTTTTGTAGCGTTTGCTTTAACTGTTCGTTTTTATTTTCCAATTCTTCTAGCTGGAACCGAATTTTGCGATCGCGCTCTGTAAGTTGCTCTGTCATTAAGTTAAAACCTTGAGCGAGGGTAGTTATTTCATCATTACCATCAACATTAATTGCGGTACTAAAATCACCTCTGGCAAGCCTTTTTGTGGCTAAAGTTAAATTCTGAATGCGTTCGGTAATAATTTTAGCAATGAAACTACCTATAAATATTGCAATTAAAGCTCCTAATAAAGTAAAAAGAATAATTGCAGTCCATAAATTTTGTTGAGCTTTTTCTAGAGGCACAAGTGATTTGAGCAATACTAAATTTAGGATTGAATTATTGAATCCAGAAATTGATATAGACTTAGCTAAGTAACTTTCTGAAGCTAATGTGATTACTATTGGTGGTGTATTTTCAATCGGTATTTGCCCAAATTCATCTTCTGTTATATCTAAGGTAGAAGCAATTATTTCTCCCTGACTAAAAGCAACAATCTGCTCATTTTTACCCTTTCTAATTTGCTTTAAAAGATGATCGCTAATTGTGGTACCTAAAATGACTCCTCCCACTACACCTTTTTTTGATTTTATAGGTGCAAAGCCAACTAAAACTGACTGAGAACGTCGTTTAGCAGATAAGATAGTTGATAAATATACGCCATTTAATACCTGTCGTAAAACTTTTTCATTTTTGAATTTACTCGAAGCTAATTGTCTTTCTTGTAAATTTACTATAATTTGACCATTCCGGTCTACAACTCTAACAAAATCTAATTCTAGTGTTGATTTTATAGATAAAATATTTCTTAGTAATGTGCTTTTGTCTCCATTTATTACTGTTTCACGAATTCCTGGTGTATCTGCAATTAAGCTAGCATTTAATTTTAATGAATTTGCTTCCTTTTCAAATGTACGCAATATTAAAGAAGATATTTTTTCCAGTGACTCTATTTTTCTTTCTGCTAAATTAATAGTTAAAAAATATCCTACGCTATAACTTCCTGTAAATAATAAACTAATAACTACAGTAATAAAAGGAATAGTAATCTGGTGTCGTAAAGATAATTTAGAGTAAAAATGACATTTCATCTTTTTTGAAAACTTTCACATTTATTGAAAGCTAATTTATTTACTTTGCATTATTTACATAACCCACTGTTTCCAACTTCTGTGCTGCTTCTTCGCTACATATGAATTCAATAAACTGACGAGTTGCTTCTGAAGGCTGAGTTTTCCAAACAATTCCGATATTACGAGTCATTTTATACTTACCATTTTTAATATTATCTATAGTAGGTTCCACTCCATCTAAGCTTAAAGTATTAACTGGTAAATTTTCACTAGTAGCTTTAACCAAAGAAAAATAACCAATAGTATCGGGAGTACTTAATAGAGTTTCAATAACGTGCTTTTGTTTTAACATCAGTGCTGCTTTAGAAGTAACTTGTAAGTATTTTCCTAGGAAATGCTTGCGAATAAGAATCTTACTAGCTTCATCTTCAGCCCTATCTAGGACAAGAATTTTATTATTTGGACCACCTAATTTTTGCCAATTATTAATATCACCTCTATAGATAGCTTTAAGTTCCTCAGTGCTTAAATTGTCTACCCCTTTGACATTTTCATGGGTAGCTACGACTAAAGCATCTTTCGCAAAAACTCTATATTCAATACCCTTACTTTCTTCTGGTGTTAAATCGCGACTGCTAACACCAATACTAATCACACCATCTTTAACACTTCTTACACCTCCACTAGTTTGACTACTTGGGTAAAAAACGATTTTGATATTGGGATTTTTTTCCTCGTAAGCTGCTGCTAATAATTTTAAAGGTTTATAAGCCGAACCAGAACCATTAATCTTTATTTCCTGTTTTTTTTGACGCTGAATTTCAGCTTGAGTGTTGAAACTAGAACCAAATTCACATCCATAAATACTAGTTAAAGTTGTCATTCCTAGTAAGATGACAAATATAAGATTCGATCTCATCAAATCTCCTTTTACACTTGCTAAAACTAAAATTTTCCAATTAGAGCAATACAGTGTGATAATTTTTAAATATATTTCAATTATTTGTATACCAATTTGAGAAAACTCTTTGCATTTATACAAATTTTCTTAACTATTAAATCTATTCCCTGACTGGCAAAAAAAGGCAGTCGCCGTGATGGGCAAAGGCTCGATCGGTAAGAAGTATTAATTTCAACTTCAGTTCCGATCTTAAACTGTACGATTCTAAATGTATAAAATATTATTTTTCATGATTCCCATGGCAGGTACTCACTATGAATAAGGGTAAGTTCCTTCTACCTACTGCCTACTTCTTTCTGATTTGTAAATCGGCAGTCGAAGAAAAGTATTAGAAATTACATATAAGTAAGTCGGCACAAATAAACCAAGCTATATTACAGCTTGGGTTAATTACCCTCAAACCCTTATTCCTATTGCCTTTTGCCGGCTTGCCGGCTTGCCTTATCCCAATTACTATTTTCAATGCCAACCTACTTACAGGGATGAAAAATTTTTCATATTATTCGATACAGCCAAATTGAAATGTGGTGGACTTCTCAAAAATCCCCATTCCTCGATGCAAAAATTATAGTACTCAAACCTACATACAACAACAAACCACTAACTAATATCAAAACAAAAAAACCGGGAACAATACTTACCCGGTTTAGTCATCCTTGATAGAATCCTCAGTAACTTAGGGACACTATAATCCTTGTGCCCCTATTTACTTATTGATTTTAAAAATTAAACTTTAGCAGCAGCCTTAGTTTTAGCAGCAAGTTCGCCACTAGCATACTTAGCAGCAAACTCATCTAGAGGAATTTGCTTAATCTTGCTACCATGACCTGCAGTACCAAACGCTTGATAGCGATCCAAGCAAACCTGCTTCATGTACTTGATGGAGGGCTTAAGGAAGTGACGGGGGTCAAAGTTAGCTGGATCTTTAGCAGCAGCTTCGCGGAAAGCAGCGGTAATTGCCAAACGGTTGTCGGTGTCAATGTTCACCTTACGTACACCACTCTTAATACCTTTTTTAATTTCTTCAACAGGTACACCGTAGGTTTCAGGAATCTTACCACCGTACTGGTTAATCATATCCAACCACTCTTGAGGTACGGAAGAAGAACCGTGCATTACAAGGTGGGTATTAGGTAAACGGTTGTGGATTTCTTCAATTCGGCTGATTGCCAAAATTTCACCAGTAGGCTTGCGAGTAAACTTGTAAGCACCGTGGCTGGTTCCGATCGCAACTGCTAATGCGTCAACTTGGGTTCTTTCTACAAATTCAACAGCTTCATCAGGATCTGTTAAAAGTTGTTCTTTAGTAAGAACTCCTTCAGCACCGTGTCCATCTTCCTTGTCACCCATTCCAGTTTCCAAAGAACCCAAACAACCGAGTTCTCCTTCCACGCTAGCACCAACTGCGTGAGCAACTTTCACAACTTCGGCGGTAACATTCACGTTGTACTCAAAGCTAGCTGGAGTCTTAGCATCAGCTTCAAGAGAACCATCCATCATGACGCTGGTAAAACCATTGCGAATTGCGGAATAGCAAGTTGCAGGGCTGTTACCATGGTCTTGGTGCATAGCAATGGGAATTTCTGGATGGGTTTCCACTGCAGCCACAATCAAATGGCGCAAGAAGTTTTCCCCTGCATACTTACGAGCACCGCGAGAAGCCTGCAAAATCACAGGGCTATTAGCTTCTACAGCTGCCTGCATAATAGCTAGGATTTGCTCCATGTTGTTGACATTGTAAGCTGGGATGCCGTAGCCGTTCTCAGCAGCGTGATCCAGTAGCAGACGCATTGGTACGAGCGCCATATAAATTCCTCCTAATTTAGTTATTAGCTAATCTGTTTAAGATAAGCGTAATTCTTACGTTAATCTTAAGATAATTTTCAACTTATAGGAAATTATAACTATTTGTGCGTACCTATGTTGAAAAAATTTCTACATATAATATTGGACTGAAGACCATGTTAGATAGGGGATACCTCAGAGTTAAAAACTTTTTTCCTACCCCCTCTATCTCTCGATCCTCGTCCCCTATGGACAAATAGAGGAAAAACGAATCATCTTACTTCTAAATGGGTGGCCTGGGATTCGAACCCAGAACAAATCGGTTAAAAGCCGAGTACTCTACCGTTGAGCTAGCCACCCATCGCGTTTTTCGCGACTAATGAATAATAGCACATAACCCTCTTGTTTTGTAAAGGGGGTTTAGGAAAAAATTGCTGAAATCAGAACTGTTGCCGATTGAGTCCCCCCAGGTTCTACCACAGTTAAGTGTTCTCCTGTATTTATGGCATTACGTGGTCCGCTCCAAGGCTCCAAACAATAAAAGTCTTTACCTTTAACCGTCCAAAATACCAAAGTAGAGAAAATATCATCATATTCCAGCGTGATTTTTAAGTTACGATTTTTATCTGTAACGCTGGTAGATTTTGCACTTAGCTGTTTAAATGCAACATCAATTTCATCGCTACTAAAATCAAAGTTACCATTAAATGAGTGTAATTCTTCGCTACCTTTCTCTTGAAATTGTTGAGATGGAATTTCAAACTCTAGCTGATTTTTATCGGGAGCTAAAAAGTAAGGATGAAAACCTACTGAAAAAGGCATTGATTCGGCAGAAAGGTTTTTAATTTCTTGGATTATTTTTACTGTATTGCCATACAGTTGATATGTAAAATTAACTTGAAAATCAAAAGGGTAAACCGCTTTAGTTTGTTCGTTACTGTTCAGAACAATCTTGAGAGAAGCATTATCTACAGCAACTTCTTCGCTTACTTCCCATGGTAAGTTACGACCAAAACCATGTTGCTTCAGCTTATACTGCTGACCATTCAAAGTGTAAGTATCATCAGGCAAATTTCCGCAAATGGGAAATAAAATCGGATTGCCACCTCTGATGCTCATTTCCGGCTTTGCTAAGCGTTCTTCATCCATATAAAAAACTTCTTTACCGTCAATGCGCCACTTAGTAATAATACCGCCACGCTTAGGGAGTACTTCTAACTGAGACTTAGCTTTTTCGTCAGTTAATATGTAGGTTTCGTACTGTCTTTGTTCGACGTTTACAGAAAACATGATTCAATCTTAGTTATTAGTGGTTGCTAGTTGATGCTTAGTAGTTAAGAATTAAGAGTTATGAAATGAAAAATATATTCATTCATAACTCGTAATTTTTAACCTACAGACCTTTAACCTTTAACCCGATTACTCGTCTTCAGCAAATATAAAGCGATATAATTCGCTCGGATCTGGTTCGGGGCTGCTTTCGGCGAATTCCACAGCTTCATCAATAGTTGCTTGGATTTTGCGCTCTATATCTTTGAGTTCTTCAAGAGTTGCTAAATTTTGCTCGACTAGATAAGTTGTAAATTTCTTAATAGGATCGCGAGAAAACCAGAATTCTTTTTCTTCTTTACTACGCATTTCATCTGGATCTGCTAAGGAGTGACCCCGGAAACGGTAGGTTAGTGCTTCAATTAATGTTGGGCCTTCTCCAGCACGGGCACGTAATACAGCTTCTTGAGCAACAGAACGCACTGCTAGTACATCCATTCCATCAACTTCCACGCCAGCTATACCAAATGCGCTAGCTTTTTTGTAAATTTCTGGTACAGAAGTTGCACGTTCGTGAGACATTCCGATTGCCCACTTATTATTTTCTACCACGAAAATAATCGGCAGTTTCCATAAAGCTGCCATATTTAATGTTTCATAAAACTGACCGTTATTGCAGGCTCCATCGCCGAAAAAAGCTGCGGTAACTTGGTCGGCGCTTTCATCTCCCATAACTTCACGACGGTACTTAGTTTGGAAAGCTGCTCCTGCAGCTACCGGAATACCCTCAGCAACAAATGCATAACCACCCAACAGACGATGGTTTGCGGAAAACATGTGCATAGAACCACCGCGTCCTTTGCTACAACCAGTTGCTTTACCAAATAATTCTGCCATGACTTCTTTTGCAGGAACTCCTGCACTCAAAGCATGGACGTGGTCGCGATAGGTGCTGCAAACAAAGTCTTCACCCGGTCGCATCGCTTTAATAACACCGCTAGAGACTGCTTCTTGACCGTTGTACAGGTGAACAAAACCAAACATTTTGCCCCTGTAATACATTTCGGCGCACTTGTCTTCAAACAGTCGCCCCAGTACCATATCTTCGTAAACTCGCAGACCTTCTTCTTTAGTTATTTGCGCCGTAGTCGCATTGAAATCGGGTAAAGTGCGTTCTTGAATCATTATTTTTCGTGAAAACTCCGTGGTAACACTTAAAGAGATAATTTTAGTAAACTGACTCTATATTGCTATAGAAGCAGTCTTCAACTGTGAGTGGAGAAAATTTGAGATAAACCTTTTAATTTTGTCTTCTATAAGTAATTAGACTGTTATCAGCTTACAGATTACCGTTTTAGGATATCAATATTCTGCATTTTCAGTGACAAATAAAAAAAAGACGGCACATATCTAAAATGTATCTGTAGATATTTGTACTTAAATCACAATCGTGATAGTATTTTTTTCTCGAACCGGGGAAAAATTTACCATTAGTGGCGCTTTTCTACACTAATACTAGGCAAAAGCCTTTATCAACCTATTCATTGGTTTTAATCGAACATGAGTATTATTGTGCGAATACTACATTTATATATAGTGTGTATTTAACAATTTAGTAGCGAAGAAGCTAATATCTAAGTTATGGAGGCGTTAATTATTCTGTTAAACTAAGCACATTTAATAGTTATAGGAGGTCTGAAAGCTTTAATTTACACTCCTTTACTCGTACTTAATTTTATTTTAAGAGAAGTATAAGTAAAGTTGTTGCGATACACACTATAAGTGTGTGAAGTCACTGGGTTATTATTATCGCACGGTTTTACAAGCCCAAAATATATTAAGAAAACTTTATTGATGAAAGCTGAGCGGGGAAGTAGGCTGTGCAAATTCCGCTAGATTATTACCGAATTTTAGGAATACCGATGGCGGCAAGTGGCGAGCAGTTGCAGCAGGCATACAGCGATCGCATTGTCGGATTGCCGCGACGCGAATATTCCTCTTCAGCAATTACATCTCGAAAAAAACTTATAGAAGAAGCATACGTGGTTTTATCAGATCCAAAAGAACGCAAGGAATACGATCGGGTTTATCTAACACATGCCTATACTCCAGAAGAGGGGCGCGATAGAAGTGTGGCTGTTGAAGAGCGATGGGCAAATGGTCAGACAGATGTTAAATCTACAACTTTAGGTATTGATATTTCCCATTCGGAATTGATTGGTGCTTTAATGCTTTTGCAAGAATTAGGAGAATACGAACAGGTTTTACAATTAGGTCGTCCATACTTAGTTGATAAAAATGGTCAAGTGCCTAGTAATTTAGGCTCCTCATCAAGACAAGCACAACTCACTCCAGAACAAACCGCCCAACGACCAGATGTTGTTCTCACTGTAGCCCTTGCCTGCTTGGAATTAGGTAGAGAACAATGGCAGCAAGCCCACTATGAAAATGCGGCTGTTTCCTTAGAAACTGGTCTAGAACTACTATCGAACGAAGGGTTATTCCACAGCGTTCAAGCAGAAATAGAAGCGGATCTTCACAGACTCCGACCTTATCGCATTTTAGAACTACTGGCACTACCACTAGAAAAAACCGCCGAACGACAACAAGGTTTAAAATTATTACAAGAAGTACTCCAGCAACGTGATGGTATTGATGGCACAGGAGTCGATCAATCTGGTTTAAACGTAGACGATTTTCTACGATTTATTCAGCAACTGCGTCACCATTTAACATGTTCTGAGCAGCACAAGTTATTTGAACAAGAAAGCAAGCGCCCCTCTGCCGTTGCCACATATTTAGCTGTATATGCTTTGATAGCACGCGGATTTACTCAACGTCAACCCGCTTTAATCCGCCAAGCAAAACAAATGTTAATTCAGTTGGGTAAACGCCAAGACGTACACTTGGAACAATCTTTGTGTGCCTTACTTTTGGGACAAACCCAAGAGGCAACTCGTGCTTTAGAATTAAGTCAGGAATATGAAGTTTTAGCTTTCATTCGAGAAAACTCTGAGAATTCTCCCGATTTACTTCCCGGATTGTGTTTATACGGAGAAACTTGGTTGCAAAATGAAGTATTCCTCCATTTTAGGGATTTGAAAAATCAGCAAGCTTCTTTAAAAGAATACTTTGCCGATACCCAAGTACAGGCTTATTTGGAAGGTTTACCCAGAGAAACTCCAATAAATCAAACAAATCGCCTGGCTGTTTCCGAACCGCATCCAAAGACTGACAATAATCTAAAAGATTCTAATGTAATTTACGGACAGTTTAACAGTGCCAAGCACTCACCAACGGGTTATACTCAAGGAAAAAGTCCTAATATAGCTAGTAAACAAAATAATCCTGCAAGATCTATAAACGAAAAACCCACACCAGTTGGTCCTCTTCCAACCGCAGAGCGCCTCCAAGTGAACAACCATGTTCAAAATGGTTCTGCTAAAACTAATAGGGATATACCTCAACTACCTAATACTCGTAGAAGACGCAAGCGCGCCCATATTTCCAATTCTGGAGGTAATGTCGAACGTACACCCCGCACCAGAGTACCTCGACAAAGAAATACACCAAGTAGTTTGGAAAAGAGAAAACGTTTTATCTGGTTGATTTTTGGGTCTTTATCAGGTTTACTAATTTTATGGTTATTGGTGGGTGCTGCTGTGGGGTTTTTACAAGATTTAATTTCCCCAGAACCAACTTTGCAAGGGGAACAGTTGAACATACAGGTAAATAAACCACCGATCAAGATACCTGATGCCAATAGTCAACCCATTTTAAATAACGGTGCTTTGACAAAAGAAACCGCAGAAGAAATAGTTAAAACTTGGCTATCTACCAAAGAAACTGCTTTGGGAGAAAATCGTAATATTAAAGACTTAAACAATATCTTAGCAGGCAGAGCTCTTGCTAATTGGCTCGCGATTGCCCGCTCCGATCGAGCAAAGAACCGCTATAGAACATTTGAGCATAGCTCGAATATTGAATCCGTCGATACGATTCCCAACAACAATAATCAAGCCGCAATTGAAGCTACTGTGAGCGAGAAAGCTAATTTCTATGACAAAGGTCAAATAAATCGGCAAGAGTCATATGATGAAACTTTGCGAGTTAGGTATATGCTACTTAAAATCGGTGGAAAGTGGCGTATTAAGGAAATGTCAGTTGTCAATAAAATTAATTAAAATTGACAAAATTTATTATCTCTTAACTTAGAGCCTTCGCCAAGCTTATGCCAGAGGCTTATCGCAATAAAAGCTAATTGAGCGTACGTTCGTAAATTACATTAGCTTGAGCATCATAAACAATAAGGGGTACATCGGCATTCTCGCTGATTGCTTCTAAGGCTTGCTGTAAGATTTGCAAGTGATTGTTTACACCTGCAATAATATTTGCATCTCCTTGAATGCTTGCTTCCATTAAGTTTTCTTGCAAGCTTTGTTCGTAATCGGGAGTTATCCGCACGGAAACACCCTGGTTATTAATAATATATGTACAAATGCGAATCTCACCAGAACAGGTTCTATTTAAGTCGGAACGAGTTTTTTGTATTCGCCTATAAACTTCTAATTTTCCTTGGGCTTGAGAGAGAGAATAGGATACAGGTTCAATTAATTTCTGAGCTTCAATATTATAAAGACTATTACTAGCAACTCGTTTCGCAGTATTCAAAGCTGTTTGCCAAGTTGTAACTGCTGCTTGCCAGTCATTTTGTCGTTCGTAACGTTTGGCGATGTTAACGGCGTTGACAGCTTGTTTATAAGTTTTAGCTGCCATTAATTCTTTCCTTGTGCGTTGTTTTGCTGCTAACAATCGGGGCTTATACTCGAATATCAATTTTTGTGCATCTGAATATGCCGAACTTTTGAAAGGAATCGGAGTTAATGCATTTACTGCTACTTGCCAAGTAGATTCAACTTTTTGCCAATCTTTTAAGGATTTAGCCGTTGTTTCTCGCTTTTGAGCAACTATAGATACGGCTTTTGCTGAAGTAATTTTTTTCAACCATCTATCTTCCATTCGCAATTGCTGATTAACTGCTAGCAAATTAGCGCGATAACTAGTTAATTTTTTTTGCGCTAATGGATAAAGCCCGCTATTGGGATTAATTGTTTCTAAAGGAGCGATCGCTTGTCGCCATAAGCGTTGTCTATCTTGTAGTTTTTTTAAGTTTATAGAAGAAGTAAAACTTGTTTGCCCTGCGATTCGCGCTGCTTGAGAAGCAGTAAATATCTGTTGAATCTTGTCTGACTTATCAGACAAGCTCAGCTTCAGTTGTTGTGATTCTTGAGAATAAACAGACAAACCAGGAATTTGGTCTAAATTTTTGCTTGCTACATCTATTTTACGCTGTAATCTAGCTAATTCTTGGTCTGAATTTATTTTCTGAATCAGTTTTCCATAAGAATTATTTAAATATTGTGCGGTTTGCAATTCTTGGCACATGGTTATCAAACAAGGGCGAGTTGCAACATAAGCACCGCCTAAAGTTGCTGAAACTATTACCCCAACTAACGACAGCAAAATGAGTTTTATATTAAAACTCGCAAATTTTGGTTTTGAATCTGCCTGTAATGGAGGTATTTCATCATCCTCCGAAGAGTTGATTGGCTTGGGAGTCAAGGCTCTCGACTCGGGAATGGAAGAATCCTCAAAATCAGAAAACGAAAAATGAACGAGTGCTTGCTCTTGGTTTTTATCGCTGTAATGTTTTTCCAAAATTAACGAACGTTTTGCATAAGGAATCTTAATTCCAAGTACTCTTAAGAAAATTTCTGCTTTTTCTTGTTGGTACTCGTGGGAATTATTTCGCAGCGCTTCTTCAATAACTGTAAAAATATTTTCGGTATCAACTACCACTCCTTGGGGGTACTGAATTAAAATCATCATCTGGTGATTTTTAACAGCACACTTCACACTAAAAAATTCTCCAGATGGAACGTCTGCACGTAAGTGCTCCTGTAAATTATTTGCTAGCAATTGTAAATTGTCTTGCTCAATAGCTACTGTCATAAAGCCCTGTTTGATGTATTGTCAGAGATTAAAGTTTATTCCAGTGGATAAGACTAACTTTTTATTGACGGGCACCCTGCCAATTTTTTTTAGGAGAAAAAAATTTGGCTCTTAACCCTTGAATAGTCGCAATCTCAAATCATAACGTTATTTTTTTAACACATTAGATAAGTTTTTACCAAAAGCTGAAATTTCAAGCAAGCTTTTATTATGAAATCATTTCAAGTATCTCTCAACTTATTTTAGTTACCAAGTAAATATTTAATTATCTGCTAACATCCTAAAATTGACTACATCATAGTCAAAAATTATCGATATGATAATTTTACGATTAAAAGTGGGAATAATAAGAATTTTCCTGGGAAGGTTAGTGCTATCCTAAATTGTTTAAAAAATTAATAAATAGTTCTACAGAGGGATTATTTTATTGCTAATAATTTCTGAAATGACGGGCACCTATAGGAATTTTTTAGAAGAAAAAATTCTATGGGAGCCCTTGACTTTTATCATAAAAAACCGAAAGTTTTTATAGCTAGAATGTATCGCTATCTATCAATAAAATTGCTGGTGGCGCAAAATGTAAGCATTTTTACTGATAGTATGAATTACTTATAATAAACTAATAGGGGGTGATAATCGCTTTTTAATTTACCCAAATTACGCTATTGGATTAAATTAGTAACAGAAAATAACTGTTTTTTTACAGCTTGTTTATAAGGGTTTAAAATCGAAGACTAGATTACTGACGGGGTGAAGTGTTTATATTTTAGACAGCAGCGCAGAAGCCCTCCACAAGTTGCAGTAAAAGGTGTGTGTCAATGGAATTATTAGAATATCAAGTAAAAGAATGGTTTGGAGAAATCGGCATTCCCGTATTACCTTCCCAAACAATCGATCATCCTACCGATATCAAACGTTTAAAAATTAACTACCCAATCGTTCTAAAATCTCAAATTTACCGAGGAGGGCGTGCGAAAGCCGGTGGAGTTAGGTTTGTAGAAACTACAATAGACGCGATCGCCGCTGCGCAAAATATTTTTAATTTGCCAATTTATGGTGAATTACCCGAAGTTTTATTGGCAGAAGTAAAATACAATATTAAACAAGAGCTATACTTAGCAATTGTTTTGGATACTGCTGTATGTCGTCCTATACTTTTGGGTTGTCATGAATCGGATGTCGATTGGGATGAAGCAGGAGAGAAAATGCAGCACGTCGTGGTAGAAGAACAATTTTCTCCGTTTTATGCTCGAAGATTGGCTTTAAAAATGGGTTTGCAAGGTACGCTAATGCAGTCGGTAAGTAACGTTATCGAAAAGATGTACCGATTGTTTATAGAAAAAGACCTAGACTTGTTGGAAATTAACCCCCTAGGTGTAAATTATTCTGGAAAAGTTATGGCTCTCAACGGCAATGTCAGTATTAATGAAAGAGCCATCCGTCGTCATCCAGATATTACTGCAATGGCTCGAAAGTTGGTTAGCCATAACGTTTATAAAGAAACAAATGGCAACTTTGGCGATTGGGATGGGGTGGAAATGCGCGGTAGAATAGGCGTTTTGGGTAATGGTGCTGGTTCAGTTATGACGACTTTGGATTTAGTTGTTAATAATGGCGGTAAACCTGGATTATGTCTCAATCTGCGACATGCATTTCTAACGGATACCGCACCAACTACTTTTTATACTCGTTTACAAAAAGCTTTACAAATTTTAGCTGAGGATAAAAGTATTCAAGTAATATTGATTAACTTATTGGGTAGTATTCCTCAAGCTGGAGAAGTTGCGGAAGTCATTGCAAATTTTATTCGAGAGCAACACAATCAATTTAATTCAAATGGGACGAAAAATCGTCGAAAAAGCTTTTCTTGTGCTAATTTAGTAATCCGTTTAGCTGGTTCTGATTTGAATGTAGCCAAAAATTATTTATCAAATTTTAAAATGGAAGGTGACATTCCTATATTACTAGTAGAAAGTTTAGACGAAGCAGTAAAACAAGCAGTAAGACTCACTAAAAATAGTTCTAAAAAGTCAAACTAGCATCATCAAAATAAGAGATTTTATATTTTATTTTTTGAAGAAGCTAGGCATACAGGCTCAAATAATTTCATACTATATGCCTTGCACTAGAGATAATAAAGTTTGTTTGTGAGGTGAAATTTTGGTATTAATATTATTAAGTTTCTATGTCAATAGGACTTACGCAACTGGCATATTTTCCTTGTAGGGTGCTGTGACACTTCGATTGATTGTAAACGAGAAATTAAGCTTTTCGTGTCACGCACCAAGCAAAGTCTTGTGATAATTGCGTAAGTCCTGGTCAAAATAAACGATGAATGGCTAATAATTATTTAGTCTAGCGGTTGAGAAAAAATATTTATTTCATTAATACTAGGAATAGCGGCAAATGACACATTCTTCCTTATAGGTTAGGCAAAATTTATTGTAAATATTCTGCACATTGTATTGTCGTCGTATGACCATTTTTAAGATTATAAAGGCGATGATAAGGTTTCTAAATTCACAGGCAAAACTGCTATAGTGCAACATACTTGAGCCCTGAGTATATATTCACTCCAATTGATTATTAACAGGTATTTTACTGAATAATATATTAATTTTAAGTGATATCTTGATGTCAATAAGTATTTCAGTAACTGTCTACATTAGTACAAATCAAAACAGCATGAAAAATATTTCTATGACTTTTAAAGCTTGTTAATAAATTTAGCACTTACACAACTGACCGCCTTTTACTTATAGGGTGCTTGTACACTGATTAATTTCTAGGTTAATAATGAGGTTTCTGGTGTCACGCACCAGCCAATTCTTCTGACAATTGTGCAAGTCCTGAAATTAAATAAAGCTAATTTTAACTTACCTAAATCGAGAAAGCATGGGCACTTTATTTCAATCACATATGTTCTTACAGAATAACTTCCTATCTACATAATTACTCTGTAGCAATTACTTACTGAACTTTAGGTTTCAAGCAGTAAATTCCATATAAGTCTATTTGTCGAATATAAACAGAAAAATTAATTTATTGATAATCTTATCTTAACCTAAGAGTTTATTTTTTACAAGATTTTAATTTGCTTTTATCTCGTTTAATAAGAGATAACTGCAAATAAGATTACATCATGGGTATTGTTTCTTAATGACTTCAAAGGCTAAGTTCTCCTTCAATTATTATGCTTTTTTATGAATTTAACGCCAGATAGTAAAGTAATCATCCAAGGGTTCAGCGAGTTTATTTCAGCAACTCATATTGCTCAAATGAAAGCATACGGCACAAATCTAGTGGCAGGGGTAAATGCTGGATGTAGCGGAAGTGAACTGTATGATTTGCCGGTATTTGACTTGGTAGAGGAAGTTATAGATAAATTTGGGGACATCGATACCACAATAATTTGCGTACATCCTTACCAAGTTTTAGATGCAGCATTGGAAGCAATGAATTGTGGTATAGGTCAAATTATTATCATCTCTCCTGGAGTTCCTCCATTAGACATGGTAGATTTATTCCGCCGTGCCGAAGCACAGGAAACCATAATTGTAGGACCAAATAGCCCCGGGATTATTGTACCGGGAAAGATTTTGTTAGGAACTCACCCAAGTGATTTTTACAAGCCCGGGCAAGTAGGAATAGTAAGTAGAAGTACGACTTTAACCTATGAAATTGCTTGGGAATTAACAGAAGCTGAGTTAGGACAGTCAATTAGTGTAAGCATAGGTAGTGATGGGATTGTCGGTTCTTCATTTATCCAATGGCTACACATTTTGGATGAAGATGAAAATACGCAAGTCATAGTTTTAGTTGGCCAACCTGGTGGAGGGCGTGAAGAAGCTGCAGCAGCTTACATATCTGAAATGATTGATAAACCAGTTATTGCTTATATTGCCGGAGTACACGCGCCACCGGCAAAACATTGGCGACAAACAGGAACTTTAGCGGCAGTTATTGGACGCGATCCTGATTTTGGTACTGCAAAAAGTAAATTAGCAGCTTTTAAGCAAGCAAAAATACC
>JBCCSG010000120.1:0-18816 GCA_039200565.1 Cyanobacteria bacterium P01_D01_bin.50
CAGTACTTCCCGCACCGTTGCTTCTTTGTGAAGCACCTGTTCGTCATTAGTGCGATCGCAGATACGTTGCAATTCTGCTATAACGTCTGCCTGCTGATTAATAATTCGCAGCATGGAGTAAGGACAATGCTTTCCTAGAGAAAATTCGGGGATTTTGAGGGATGGGAGTATAGCTCCTTGCTCAGCCTAGATGCAGGCAAAGTATGCTAACTCTCTCTTCTAGCTTAACCTGTATTTTTTTGATACTCCCACGGTTTATGATGGGATGAAAAAGAATTTAATTACTTAGCTAATCAAGGGTGTTATTCTTACCCAGGATTGGACTGACTTTGACCAGGTAGAGTTTTTTAATCTTTATGAAAGACAATTTGTAAATGCTTTCCTAGATTCTCTCTGGCTTTAACTTGCCGCCAGTAATGGGGGCTGCTCGCGTACATTCACTTATATTGCCCTCTCTTCTCAAAACTGTGTGTGAACTGAGTATAATTTTTGCTTACTTTATAGTTTGCGGTCCTATTAGTAGTAAAGACACAATATAGGGTTAAGCTTCTACATTTAAATTACCAAACTATATCTAATTAATAGCTTTTGGTTACCAAAATATATATCATTCGTTATCTGGATTATTGTAGAAGTCTAATCAGCAAAAACATAAGTGGCATAGATTAGATTACTTTGTGTTATTGGTACTTAATATTAACCCATTTCGATGTTGCAATGCACGTTTTAATATAAATTGCCACTAATGGGAGTATCTCAAAGGCAAAACGGCACACAGAAGTTGACAGCTAAGAATTAGAAATTCCCCCCCATCTCAAAAATCTTCTTGTCTTAATTAATTGCGTTCGTCAGATTTAGGGCTTGAGAAAAATTCCACATCGCGGCATACTTCATTGTCGTGACTGAATGCTGCAAAAATTATACAATGAAAAATTACTCCTATAAGGCAATTCCCACTTGCGCCTGGAGTCGTGCAATTGGTTTGGGTTGGGAACATCCTTATACCGTTCGCAAAGCTAGTAATATTGATGATGGTCCTTGGCATGGAATGCCTCTAGGTGGCTTTGGTGCTGGTTGTGTCGGCCGTTCTTCACGGGGAGATTTTAACTTCTGGCATATTGATGGTGGGGAACATACTTTCCAAAATATCCCCGCTTGTCAGTTTAGCGTATTTGAGAGTGGCAATAATCAGCGGGTTGCTTATGCATTGTGTACCGAACCAAACCATGATCCCACTTTGTCTGCCTGGAAATGGTATCCTCAATCCAAATCCGACAGTGATTCTAGCGGAACTTACCATGCTTTATATCCCCGCAGTTGGTTTCTATATGAAAATGTATTTCAAGCACAGTTAAGTTGCGAACAATTTTCTCCAATTTGGGCTGGTAACTACCAAGAATCTAGTTATCCTGTGGCGATGTTTGTTTGGAATGCTCAAAATCCTACGGATGCGACGATTACTCTAAGTATTATGCTGACTTGGCAGAATATGGTCGGGTGGTTTACTAATACTGTGAAGTCTTCTGAAGTGGAAATGCGCGATGATGGTAGTCCAGTTTACGATTATCAACCAAACTTAGGTGAAAGTAAAGATAATTTTAACCATGTAGCTGAAAATTCTGAGTATATTGGTTGTGTATTAGATAAAACTGGTATAACTCAACCGGTTGAAGGAGAAGGTACTTGGTGTATTGCTACGGCTAAACATCCGAAAGTTGATATATATTACCATAATCGATGGAATCCAACTAGTAGTGGTGAAGATATTTGGCAAAGCTTTGCTAATAATGGTTCTTTAGCTAACATTTCCGACGAAACTCCCGCAGTTGCAAACGAACAAATAGGCGCAGCTATTGCCGTGCGTTTCACGCTTCAACCGGGAGAAACCTTACAGATTCCCTTTGCGATTGCCTGGGATTTTCCTGTAACAGAATTTGCTTCTGGAATTATATATAAGCGCAGATATACTGACTTTTTTGGCGATGGTGGTAAGAATGCTTGGAATGTCGCCACTACTGCTCTCAAAGAATATCAAAATTGGCAGCAACAAATTCAAGTTTGGCAAGAACCAATTATTGAACGCCAAGATTTACCTGATTGGTTCAAAATGGCTTTGTTTAATGAACTTTACGATCTCGCTGCTGGTGGTACTCTATGGAGTGCCGCATCATTACGCGATCCGATAGGTCAATTCGCTGTACTTGAATGCTTAGACTACCGTTGGTACGAAAGTTTAGATGTCCGGCTTTACGGTTCTTTTGGTTTACTAATGTTGTTCCCTGAATTAGAGAAAGCAGTAATTCGTGCTTTTGCCAGAGCAATCCCCGAAGGCGATGAAAGAACTCGTGTAATTGGCTATTACTATACCATAGGCGCAGAAAGTCCTTTAGCTGTCCGTAAAGCAGTTGGTGCAACACCTCACGATTTAGGTGCACCTAACGAACATGTTTGGGAAAAGACAAATTACACCAGTTACCAAGATTGCAACCAGTGGAAAGATTTAGGTTGTGATTTTGTCCTACAGGTGTATCGAGATTTTATCCTTACAGGTAGTACTGATATTAAATTTCTTGCAGATTGTTGGAATGCAATTGTTGAAACCCTTAATTATCTTAAAGCCTTTGATAAAGATGGCGATGGTATTCCAGAAAATTCCGGTGCACCCGATCAAACTTTTGATGATTGGCGATTGCAGGGTGTAAGTGCTTACTGTGGTGGTTTATGGTTAGCTGCCTTAGAAGCTGCGATCGCCATCAGTGAAGTTTTATTAAGTAAACAAATAGGAATCGATAATCTAGCATCACAAAAATCCATTTACCAAACTTGGTTAGAAAAATCTCATCCTGTTTATCAAGAAAAGCTATGGAATGGTAAATTCTATCGTCTTGATAGTGAAAGCAACTCCGATGTCGTGATGGCTGACCAATTATGCGGGCAATTTTACGCTCGTTTGTTGGGACTGCCAAATATTGTACCAACTGAATGTACAATTTCAGCATTAAATACTGTTTATGACGCTTGCTTCCTTAAATTCAACGACGGTAAGCTTGGTGCTGCTAATGGCTTGCGTACCGATGGTTCTCCTGAAAACCCCGATGCAACTCATCCCTTAGAAGTTTGGACGGGAATCAACTTTGGAATCGCTGCGCATTTAGTGCAGATGGAAATGAAGTCTGAAGCATTTAAGCTCGCAGAAGCTGTAGTAAATCAAATTTATGAGAATGGGTTGCAGTTCCGTACACCCGAAGCTATTACTGCAGTCGGAACATTTCGTGCTTGTGTTTACTTGCGAGCGATGGCTATTTGGGCGATTTACTTGGTTATGGATTAAGTATTGAAAATGAAGGGATCGGTGGGGAATGGAACAAACCCATAAGGAATTTAGGACTTAAGAGTTAAAAGTTAGGAGTTATTTAACTTTTAACTCTTAACTCCTAACTTTTAACTTTTATATTGTTTTTCCAATTCTAGAAAAAATAAAATTTTGATTTTTGAAAAGCAAATCATATTAGCCCTAATCATAATCATTGCTAATCACTTGGTGCTCTATGTTCGCCACGAACAAATTCGATCGCCAAAAATCTGACTTTAACAAAGGTTAACGTAAAAAAAATGATAGTTATCATGTTATTATAATCATTTATTGTCATAAAAGTATCTAAGAATAGATTATTTACAAACTTAAATCTGTACCTAAAAATACATAATTGCCTGAGTTGAAATCATGAACGTTAATTAAACTAGAAGTAAAACTTTGATAAAGTATAAGATGTTTATTGACGGTAGGGGAATAAATTTAATAAGAATGCATCTAATGGCAATTAATACTCCGATCGAGTAGTAAATTAGGTTTAGCTAAAAAATGTTTTATTTTAAACTTTCACTGTACGAAAAACCGCTCAAAATTAAGATAGAGAGAAATGAGTAAATAGATTGTAATTATAAATACGGGTGCAAATAGCAGATTAAGTGGTTGAAAATTAAGATAAACCTTTTAATTTATATAATTTAGAGCTTCTTTTAAACTACCTCTACAAGTTTCAACGATAGTCAATAAAGTTACCTTAAATTAGAGATAAAAAAATGGACTCGTACCCAATTTTGGGAGTTCAGAAGGCGGACGATGATACAAGTAATACACCGTCCCCCATTGCTTATTCGGCTATTTACAAGCTTTGGAAGCAAGTTGTTGGAGATAGTAACTTCATATCTGAGTTTAACCAAACTTGGATCGTGAAGGGTTCCCATAAGAATTTTTTTCTTCTAAAAAAATTCTTATGGGTGCCCGTGAGTGAATTTAAATTAGGTGATGAACTCACTCAGTACAATTGCGCTCAGCACTCAGCAGTTAGTGGTGGTGTTGTTTACTTGCTTTGTCAAGGTAAAGTTCGCTTGCTGGCATTTGATACATCTTTAGGAAAGGAAGCGTCAATTCAATTACTTGAGGCAAATCAAATTTTTGGAGGAGATGATGCATTCTCTAATAAATATCAAGAATATCGAATTGTAGCAGCCAGTTGTGGAATACTCACGCAAATTTCTTTAAAGCATCTTTATATCTGGTTACAGTGTTACCCTGCTTTATGCAATTATTTGCAACAAATTAGTCAATCGCCTCAAAAATTGATTTTCTTCAAGACGCTGACAGAATTGCGATCGCTACCGAGTGAGTCTTTAGAAAAGCTACTTGCTAATTTTATCAGTGTTGAGATTAGTGCGGGTTCACCTTTGATAACAGCATCTCCATCGGAGGGGTATTTCTGGCTTGTCAATGGAGAAATTAGCAGTATTTCAAGTAAAAATTACCCCCCAATAGTGCGAAACAGTTGGGGATACAAAAATGCGATCCAAGGAGATTTAGTATCTCGAACACATTTATCGTTATTTCATTTACCGAAAGAAAACTTTGATTTACTTGCGGAGATTTCACAAGAGTTGGGAATTCTTGAAGTTTTTGTAATTCAAGAGTCTATCAAGGAAGAAGAAGATAACAAGGTTAGTCAGAAAATTTGCAGTAGGAAGCTGATGGGCATCCGACGGGTTCCCATGAAAATTTTTTCAGGAGGAAAAAACTTTGAAGGTAACCCTTGACGAAAATGATCATCTCACTAAGTCAGTAAAATTAGATAATCAACATCCTCCTCGGCGATGGTTTTGGGATTATCCTTTTATTCATCAGCAAACTTCCTCAGATTGCGGTGCGGCAAGTCTGGCAATGATTAGTCGATACTGGGGAAAACGTTTTAGTCTGAGTAGTTTGCGTTCTATAGCACGCATAAACTCTATGGGTGCGGAGTTTAGCGATTTGACAAATGCCGCTAAAAGCTTGGGATACGAAGCTTTAGCAGTAAGAGGTTCTTTAAATCAATTAGAGTTGCAATCATTACCTTTTATAGCTCATTACCAGGGTAATCACTATATTGTTGTCTGGCGAATAAAAGATAAATGTGTATTTATTTCAGATCCAGCTATAGGTAAACGATGGCTTCCTCGCTCGGAATTTGAAGCCAATTTCACGGGATATGCTTTACTTTTATCTCCAACAGAGCTTTTTTATACTAATAAAAACGAAAAAATTTCCTTTAGCCGCTTTTATCCATTTTTTCAAGATAATCGCCTTTTATTAGGAAAAATTATTATTGTTTCCATACTATTACCACTTTTGGGAGTAGCCCCAGTTTTACTTGCGCAAACTCTAATAGATGCAGTCATAACCGCCAAAGATTTTGATTCAATAAACATTTTCGCTCTGGGATTTCTTGTATTGGGGTTTGGGCGTATTGCTTTAACCTCAGTACGTCAGCATCTTATAGATTATTTATCCAACCGCTTGGATGAAACTTTGATTGGTGATTTCATCAGTCATACTCTGGAATTACCATTATCTTTTTTTGTTTCTCGCAAAGTAGGAGATATTATCAGCCAAATTCGAGACAATTCCAAAATTCAACATTTTTTGACTCGCCAAGCTATAACTACCACCTTAGATGGGCTAATGACGGTTGTTTATTTGGGGTTAATGACTTACTACAGTTGGCAACTGACTTTATTGGTGATGGGTTTCATTCTAGCAATGATGTGTTCTCGTTTCGGCGTAAATCTATTTTTGAAAAAATTGAGCCGGGAATATTCTTTTGATTTTACCGTGCAAAATTCCGCAATGGTAGAAATGATAACCAAGATAGCTACAATTAAAACCGCTGCGGCTGAAAATTCTTTGCAATGGCGTTGGGAAGAAAGTTTTAAGCAAATGGTAAAAACCCGCCAAAAAGGTCGAAAATTAACTAACGCTTCGCAGTTGGTAAGTAGTTCTATCAATCACCTCGGTAATACGGGAGTGTTGTGGTATGGCAGCCAAATGGCTCTCAATTCTCAAATATCTATAGGGGAATTTGTCGCTTTTAACATGCTTATTGGTAATACGATACACCCAATATTGGCATTGGTAAAGTTATGGGATGAATTTTTTGAAGTATTCATTTCTGTTGAAAGGCTTGAAGATATTTTAGGTACTTCATCCGAAGAAAAAATGCAAAAGCCCTTAATTATACTACCTCGGATTCACGGTGAAGTACATTTTGACAATGTGAGTTTTCGTTACCATCAACAGCAGCAGAGTATTCTGCAAAATATTTCTTTTCACGTCAAGCCGGGGCAAACCATTGGTATTGTAGGACGAAGTGGTGCTGGTAAAAGCACTTTAGTTAAGTTGCTTGGTGGTTTGTACCATCCCGATAGCGGAAATATTTTGATTGACGGATACGATGTTACCAAGGTGTCTCCTTATTCTTTTCGGAGTCAAATAGGTGTGGCACCACAAGAATTTGTCCTGTTTTCTGGAACAATTCTAGAAAATATCACTTTGTACGATCGACAATTTAGTTTTGAACAAGTTCAAATTGCTGCGAAGTTGTCAGGAGCCCATGCTTTTATCCAGGAGCTTCCTTTAGGTTACAGCACCATCCTTGGAGAAGGAGGAGTAAAGCTAGAGAGTGCAGAGCAGCAAAAAATAGTCATTGCTAGGGCTTTAGTTAAAAATCCCCGTATTTTAATTTTGGATGAACCCAGAAGTTACATTGACTCGCTTTGCGAGTATCAATTTCAACAACATTTAGTTAGTTTAAATCCTGTTTGTATTAATACTTCATCCACATTTCGCACTACTTTTATAGTAAATCCGAGTCTTAGTAGCATCTTTACTATTGATACTATTTTAGTTCTCGATCGAGGTGTTTTAGTGAAGCAAGGCACTCACGAAGAGTTAATCAAGGAAAGTACAATTTATCAGAGCTTAATACAACAGTAATTAAATATGTAATTTTACTTATATAAATTATTAACTTTAAATAATAAATACAAATTTTTTTCAAAATAATGATTCATATATGGCGTAACGAGTTTTATTTTGTTTTAAATTGCGTAAATTTTTGCAAAGCATAAAATGATTTCTAAGCTGAAAAAAATATTTCGTGTATGTGTTTTTGATGATGTTATATGAAAAATTTATATTATTTTCATATATAAAACCAAAAAACTGTACTTTTTACAACTATTATTCATATTTTTTCACCAAATATGTAAATAAACTTCATTACAATTATCCAAATATTTTCAATATAATTGCGAATAAAATACTAATATATCTAGCCTTGAGCTACAATAATTATTCATGTTACAGATGTCAACATGGTTCAAAAAATTCTTTAATGACACGGTTAAATATTATATTTATAATGCTGTGTTTATTCAATGATTATCAGTTATTTTCATATAAATATAAAGAAAAAATGTATTAAAACCTAAGAATAACTACATCTTTAATTATCTAATAAATGAGGGGTGATACCCCTCATTTATTAATTAATAATGGACAAAAATTAAAGTTGCACAATACTTAAGTATTCGTATAATTATATTAAGTAGATTTAGTACATGAAACCGCTTTTGTTGACAGATGACATTTAAGACAAAAAATAGTATAAGTACTAATGTTGTTATTAACGATTAAGGATGAATACTTTTTGTTTGCTATACTAAAAATAAGAAATTTCACATAAATGCTCCTAAATAAAAATAGTTTTTGTTTATACAAAATATTATCAGGGTAAAGTTGTTCAATTAGGAGTTTAGGGAATTTAAAAGTCAAAATGGTGTCTACCAAGTACTATCAGCAGATTTTTTATTACCAATCGTCTAAAATGCTCCTAAGTAAATTCATTAAATGTGATAGTGCTTTAAATAACTTACTGTCACTGATATATATATTGGCAGTCGCAACCATCCCTTCCTTATCTTCGGAAAGTAGGGTTTTTGGTAAAAGGTTCAATTAATGGAAAGGATCGTCAGGTTAAATGCAATCGAAAATTTATGCCAGTCAGGCATTTTAGAAATGAACCAGCATAGAGAGCATCTGGAGTTAAATTTAGCTTCCCAAAAATTAACAATTTCCGAAGTGAGTTTTGCCTCAATAAGGGCTTTTGTAAACACGCCAAACCAAAAATGTAGCACGTTATTCATGGGTGGGGCAGAAATTGGGAATACAGAATTCTTAAGTGTATTTTTGCAGAAATTATCTCATTTAGTCTTATCGGATAGCATCACTTTTGTGATGATTTTTGCAAGAAGAGCGGCAAGAAAAATTGCTCGAGTCAGGTGCAGAATCAAGGAAGTGGAATTATGGGTAATCAAAGCTTGTAAGTTGAGATTAACTGAAATTATTAAACTAGAAAAAATGAAAGCAGTGTATAAACGAGCTTTTTTCGATAGATACGCTGTTTCGCGGAATAATTTGTCATGCCAAGAAACAAATGTTTTCAACAAGGAAGACAAAGTTCAAATCAAACTTGCACTTCTTGAGGATTGGGATTGTGAGTGCATGGGTGGGAAAGTCTTTTCTATGTAGGAAGATATGCCTGCTTTCGGAAAAATTATTAGCTAGGGATTATCAAGTTGAATTGCTATTGGAGGGCAAAAAGGAATTAAGTATATGACTAATAACAAGCAAACTGTCTTGTTGAAAATAAATATTACAGTTTATGCATTCATTATAAGTCACCAAATTTTTGTTCGGATGCTCCTTTAACAACTCAAAGCTGTTTTCGATTATCTCAATCAAATAACCGTTTAGAGGCTAGTTTAGTTCATTCAAGACAACCAAAACCATGAATCAAGACGCAATAGGTATTAGTGGCAATTTAGATAAGACAATACATTCTGAACAATTTGACCAAGTAGTTGAAGCAATTTTAGCAGGTAAGTATTCTTGGGCTTGTGTTTTGATGCTTCGTTTCGCTGGCTACAATCCTCTACATTATATCCCTTATCGTACTTACAACAGGTTGATTAAAGAACATTCTCCTAAAAAATCAAAACCACAAAGCAATGAAAATATTAAGATAGCCAAGCAGAATTCTAACAAAAGAAAAGATAGCAATATATCACCAACTTGTTTGAATAAAATCAAAGACTTGGCTTATCTTGAAGTAGTCGGTAAACAGAAGACAGAAATCCGTGGTGGGGCTAATGCAGATAGATGGCTTGAAACACAAATCCGCGAATATGAATCAATGAAGTGCGATTTTGAGCCAGAAGAGAAACAAGATTGTTCCTTAAAGTTTTTGTAAGTTCAATTGAAATTAAAATTAATCTGAGGATATTGTTTCTGTATTGATTACGTAATTTATAACCTGTTATGATGTTTGTACTGATATGACAGGTTTTCCTATTAACTCTTTAATAGTTCTACAAGTTATGTATCTTAGTTTATGTAATTTTACAAGTTGAATATGTATTTTTTGTATGGTTCTATATAATAGCACTTTACTCAATAAGATTGCAATCAAACAATATTAATATCTGAATAAAATATAGTGATTGTTAAAGTTATTGGAATAGAGAATTTATATAGTATGTATTTATTTTAATTTTTTTATAAAATTATGCTGTTTATAACAGCTAATTGCCTTTTTAAGGATCGTTTACTTAGCATCCTAAGTACAGAATAACCATATTTGTTTAGGATAATAATAAATAGATTTTACAGCGTTAATACCGTTGGTTATTGTCTATTTATAAATTATCATGAATATTTTTAAATTGTATTTATGTATATTGTATATAAGTTGATTTATAACATATTTATTCATAATAAAATTTCAATAAATATGCCAAGTTGGCATATATGATTTCCCTTTATGAATTAAATTATAAATAGTAACAACAAAGGTGATTTTTCCAAATTTATTTGAGGTGAAAAATAATGATGAAGATTTAAAGCAAAAATGATTAATTTGATTGAGCAGGCAATCAAATATTGGGGCATATAACTTATCTGCTGAGATATCTCTCTAGTTTCTCGTTGCTAATGGTGGTTCTTTTTTCAAAGAAATTAAAGCGAATAAATTAGAACGGCTAATTTTTACAATCTAATTTAATCTCTCTAAAAAGCCTTGAGCTACTAAAAAATTTCTTCAAATATAGCTAATAATTTTTACAATCTATTAGTATAGTGAAAAATGAATAAGCAACTATTGAAACTTTTTGATTACTGTCTAAACTTATGTCTAAACTGATACTATGAGTGATAATAGTTATTTCTCTGGACAATACTGACAATTAATAATATCAATAAATGGAAGCTAAAAAAATAAATAGCTTTCATTTTTTTCGATATTTGCTACATGTACGATTAATTTTTAGTGATTCAATCTAATCGAGGCTTAGAGGATGTAAGGATACTTCATAAATGAAACTCGTAACTTTTGAGATCCCTCATCATCCGCCTTAATAAGGGGGAAAAAGTAGAAAATACCAAAATTCAGTTAAAAACAATAATTTTCAAATATCCTTTAATTTTTTGATAAAAACTCACTTAAGAAATTTAGCTTTATCGGGTACATCGATCAAAAGTTATGGTTTATAAAAATATATGTAGAAGATGAGATTAGCAGTACTAATTTGATAGGCTTGAGAAAATCATGCAAGATTCTAGTCTCTCTTTGAGCAAAAGTAACAATGTTCCCAAAATCTAAGATATGCCAGGATTTACCTTCTTGTATAAAGATTTTGTTTCAAATATGATATCTGCTAAAAGCCTGTAACCAAGGCTCCAATGAAGAGATTCATATTAAGTTCTGACCCCACTATTATAAACTTACTGTAAAGATTTTGATTTAGTCACAAGAAACTCTTGACAATAAGTAGGCAAATTTACTAATTAGGTAGATATATAGGAAAAAATTAAAGGTTTAAAGTTGAAACTTTCTTCAAGATAACTTGATACATATTAATATCTGGTGATGAGAAACAAAACTAATGTCAGGTTAATGCAATAATAAAATTGTTGTCGCAATACTCTTATATTAGTTATTTTTATTTATTTAAGCCTCAAATAATTTGTCGTTTGTTTAAGGTACAAAGAAATAAAATATAAAGGAAATTCACGTATATTTCGGATGCTTAGTTGATAAAGAGCTTATTTGTAATTTGAATAAACTGTAAATAGTTTAAATCTGATTGAATATGTTTTTTTAACGAAGTAGATTGAATAATTTATTATAATTATTAACAAACTGATAAATTAATTACCAATGAGAAATCTAAAATGCTAGAGTGAAAAAAAACAGATACTATTACAGAACATTTAAAGATTTTATTGATTACATTTGAAGCATTAGAGTGTGTAATACTCAAAAGGAAAGATTAAGTATATATGTATTTCAAAAATTACTACTGATAAATTGATGGCAGCTTATAAAATGAAGTCACATTATTTAAGCTTTAAAGAAGGGTTACTAGTCTATGATATTAACTGAATTTTATATTTAAAGTTTTTGAATTGTCAGCTTTTGTAAAAAACAATTGAATATTAACTTACGTTGAAACTAAGATTGCTGTAATAATGAATAAAAAAATAATATATATCCTCAAATAAAAATTTAATTTTGTTCGTAAAAATAAAATATAAAAATTGAGCTTTTAATTTATTATTTAAGATTAATTTTTAGAAAAATCGCGAATTAAACTATGTTATCCCAAGAAGAATTTAGCAGTAAAATCACCACAGTTTTCGGTGAAGTTTTGCCAGATGGGGAACTACAAAACAGCCTTCAAGCTGTGCAGTTATTAGAACCAGCAACAGCAAAACTTTTTTGGCAATTAAAAGAAGCAGAAAAAGGAATTTATATTGTCCTTGAAGGAAAGATTAGACTTTTAGACTACTCCGAGAATTTAATTACAACTCTATCAGTAGGAGCATCATTCGGTGAAGCAACTCTATTTGAAGAACAAGAGTTCATTCCTTATGCTGTTAGAGCATCCCGTAACTTAAAACTTTGCTTTCTTAAGCAAGAGACTTTACAACCTTTGATGGATAAATATCCTAAAATTCGTCAAAAATTGTTTAGACAAGCAGAAATTTGGGATGTGGTAATGTTATCTCGGCTAAACTGCCAATTTCCCCAGCATTCATCACAAGTTCCAGGGTTCATTGAAGCTTTATCACTATTTGATAAGCGTAAATTAGAAGTATCGGCAAAAGTCTCAGTAGAAAAAGATGACCAATTGTGGCTACCACATCGGGGTAAAATATTAAATTCCCATGGCGAAACTTTTACACTAGGTCAAGTATATAAATATCAAAAACAAGATAATCCCCAGGTACAACAACCAAGCGTTATTTATGTTCTCAAACAAGCAGACTTGCAAACAGCACTGCGAAGTTGCCCAGAATTAGGAGAATTTGTTGGTACCGAGCAACATCCAGCTTTTGGAGAAGAAAAAAAGCCTCGTTCAAGGAAAGTAAGAGCAGAACGAATTGATTCTAATTCAAAAATAATTCCATTCCCAGGGGTAAATAATCAAGTAAAACAAAAGTCGAAAACTTCCCGTACTTATTTTCCTAGCCCGAAGGTGAAAATAGGTCATTGGTGGGGACAACTCACTAAGCGTTATCCCTATTATGCCCAACAAAGTGCTTCCGATTGCGGTGCAGCTTCTTTGGTAATGATTGGCCGTTATTGGGGTAAGTATTTCAGTGTTAGTCGCTTGCGAGATATGACTAATGCTGGGCGTAGTGGCGCTTCTTTACGTGCTTTAGCATCCGCCGCAGAAAGTGTTGGTTTTGCTACTCGTCCAGTGAAAGCCACTCTAGAAAAATTTGCCGAACAATCTTTACCGGCGATCGCCCATTGGGAAGGTAATCACTTCATTGTAGTTTATCAAATTACAAAAACTCATGTAATTGTTGGCGATCCAGCTCTAGGTCAACGCAATCTTACTTATAAAGAATTTAACACTGGTTGGACTGGCTACGCTTTATTATTGCAACCAACATCCCTACTCAAAGAAGCTGAAAATCAAGATGTAGGTTTATGGAAGTTCTTTGAGTTGGTGAAACCTCATTATAAAGTCCTCATAGAAGTCTTTATTGCTTCAGTGATCATGCAGCTATTTGGACTAGTAACACCTGTTTTCACCCAGTTGTTACTCGATAGAGTGCTGGTACAGCGCAGCCTTTCTACTCTCAATGCCGTTGGTTTGGGGATGATTGTTTTTGGTTTATTCAGCATTGCCATGAACGGAGTACGTTCATACCTACTCAGTCATACGGCTAACCGTATAAGCGTCTCCTTACTGGTAGGCTTTATCAAGCATACTTTTAGGTTGCCTCTTTCCTATTTTGAATCTCGTTATGTTGGAGATATCATCTCGCGTATCAAAGAAAACCAGAAAATTCAAAGTTTTCTGACCGGCCAAACCTTGTCAATTGTGCTGGATATGCTGACACTAGTTGTCTATCTCAGCTTGATGTTTTCCTATAGTTGGAAAATGGCATTATTTGTGCTGATTACCGTGCCCCCATTTTTTATTCTTGCTCTAGCTAGTACGGGTATTTTGCGCCGTATTTCCAGAGAAATTTTTAATGCTGGAGCCGAAGAAAGTAGTTATATTATCGAATCTTTGACAGGGATTCGTACGGTACGATCGCTAGCAATTGAACAGACTGTACGCTGGCGGTGGGAAGAACTATTAAATAATCGGGTGAAAAAATCCTTTAATGCCAATGTAATTGGGATTCGCCTTACTATGCTTAGTAGCACCATTCAAACCTTTACGAGTACTGGTTTGATGTGGTTTGGGGCATGGCAAGTAATTCAGGGAGAACTCAGCGTTGGTCAATTAGTTGCCTTCAATATGTTGGTGGGTAAAGTTTTAGGTCCTTTCCAAAGATTTTCTCAACTCTGGAACCAATTTCAGGAAATTATTATTTCTACAGAACGCCTCAACGATGTCTTAGAAGCGGAACCAGAAGAAGACTTACAAAATAAACCCCGTAAATCCTTAGATAGACTTGATGGCCACATTCGGTTTGACAATGTTACCTTCCGCTATCACGCTGAAAGTAAAATTAACATACTCGAAAATATCACTTTTGAAATCAAGCCCGAGCAAATGGTAGCTTTAGTAGGGCGCAGTGGTTCGGGAAAAACAACTCTTTCTAAATTAATTTTAGGTTTATACCCACCTACCGAAGGAAAAGTACTAATTGATAATCAAGATATAAATGGTATTGCTTTGCGTTCGCTTCGCTCTCAAGTCGGTGTGGTAGATCAAGACACCTTTTTGTTTGGTGGTACCATTCGTGAAAACATTGCCATTGCTCACCCAGAAGCTACCCTTGATGAAATTATTCAAGCCGCACAATTAGCCGGAGCAGATGAATTTATTCGGCAATTACCACTGAGCTATGAAACCCAAATTGGTGAAGGTGGTGGACTGCTTTCTGGCGGACAGCGCCAACGTCTGGCGATCGCTCGTGCATTAATGGGTAATCCCCGCTTGTTGCTATTTGATGAAGCTACCAGCCATCTCGATACGGAATCAGAACGTATAATCCAAGACAACTTGAAAACAATTCTTCAAGGTAGAACAAGTGTGATTATTGCTCACCGTTTATCTACAGTCCGCAACGCAGACTTAATTATAGTAATGGATCAAGGCATATTAGTAGAAAGTGGTAGCCACGACGAATTAATCGCGAAAAAAGGTCATTATTATTACCTTAACCAGCAGCAATTAGCAGAAGCTGGATAATGAAGAAGCTAGAAGTTAGGAGTTATAATCATGCCATATGCCTCATCAAACAGTTCATCAGCAGTTGCCAAAGAAGAATATAACGAGAAACAAAAGCAGCCAACAGATGTTGAATATACTGATGCAAAGCCACAATCAGATACAGATGAAAATTTATATTACGCCACAGAAGAACTTCTGGATGCTTTACCGAAGCTATGGACCAGAGGCATATTATACGTGCTAATTGGCTTTGTCGCTCTGGGTTTACCTTGGGCTACGATCTCGAAGATAGATGAGACTGGAACCGCTAAAGGGCGCATAGAACCCAAAGGTTCAACTCGAAAGCTGGATACACAAGCTGGTGGCAGAGTTAAATCTGTCGGAGTCAAGGAGGGCGATACAGTCAAAGCTGGGGAAATTCTTTTAGAATTAGACTCCGATATTTTACAAACGGAACTACAGCAAGTTCAAGCAAAGCTTTCTGGATTGCAAAATCAAAAAGCACAACTAAATGTACTAAAAAGTCAACTTTTATCAACAAAAAACGTCCAAGAGCAGCAAAATCAATCTCAAGCCCAAGAGAAAATTGCTCAAATAGAACAAGCAAAACAAAACCTCGATGCTAAACAGAGTCTTTACCAGTTACAAAAATTAGAAAAACAAGCCTTACTCAATCAAGTCAAGCAGCAGATTAAGACTACTCGCAACGAACGAAAATTTGCTGAAAGTCGTCTAAGTATAGATAATAAACAAGTCGAACGTTTCAGCGGATTAGTAAAAGATGGAGCGGTTTCAGCCAATGAAATTGACCGAATAAGAAAACAGCAACAAGAAAGCAAACGACTTTATGAAAGAAATTTATCTGATATCAAACAAGCAGAATTACGCTTAGCTGAAGAAAATAGCCGTTATCAGGCAACTATGAATCAGTTGAGGGCTGATATTGAACAAGCCAAACTGAGATTCAAAGAACAGCAAAACAGCTATAAAACTTTATTACAAACATCCAAACTCGCGATTTTGCGAACTAAAGAGCAATTCAAAGATACTCAAAACCAAATTACAGCAACTGAATCTCAAATTGCTCAAACTTTAAGTCAAATCAAATCCTTAAAGTTACAGTTAAAACATAGAGTAGTGCGATCGCCCATTGATGGCATAATTTTCGAGCTTCCAGTGAGTAAACCTGGAGAAGTCATACAACCAGGCCAAAGAATAGCTCAAATTGCTCCCAAAAATGCTGGCGTTATTCTTAAAGCTAGTATGCCCATACAAGATAGTGGCTTTTTGAAAGTGGGAATGCCAGTCAAAGTCAAATTTGATGCCTATCCCTACCAAGAGTATGGCATTGTTGAGGGGGAAGTAGCTTGGGTATCTCCCGACTCAAAAACGCAGCAAACACCACAAGGAAACAGTGACAGCTTTGAGTTAGAAATCACCTTAGCGAGACAGTATGTGGATAATGGCGAAAAACGCGTTTCTTTAACGCCGGGGCAAACAGCAGATGCAGAAGTAGTTATTCGTCAACGTCGGATAATTGATTTTGTTTTAGATCCCTTTAAGAGACTACAGAAAGATGGAATAGATATGTAGTCAACAAGAAGAGTATTGCAGTGTTTTTCAGGGCTTACGTGTATTCTGAAAAAATAATCACTTCAACCCTGACTAACAAATAGTTTTCCAGCGACGAATTCAATTTAACAGACTAATATATCAGGAGTGAAATTATGCATCCAATCGAATTAATGAGAAAATATGGCTGGTCATACCACAAACTAGCTGAAGAGTTTGGAGTGTCCGAAGTTGAAGCCAGACGATGGGGGTTTAGAAAAACTGCCAGCAACTATAGAAATCCGCCATCAATGGCTTATAAATTAGCAGAAAAAATTGATAAAGAATTATCACTTACGTTAACATCTGAATCTTTATCAGATACAAATATTTTTAGAACCATTGCTACCTAGACTAAACTTCCAAACCAGGTTTAAATAGAGAAATAGGTAATATCTCAATTTTATACGGCGTTGCTGATTTAAAGGATGAACGAGTTTCATCCTAAAGCGCCAAGACTTAAATAATTGTTGTTTAATCATTCCGAAAAGTAATTTTAAGTAGGAATCTATATTCCTATTTAACAACGCCAAAAATACCTCATGAGAGAATGGCATCATGGATACAAATTTAAGCATTTCAACTTTAGACATTATTCATAACCTAAAGCTATCCTGTCAGATACCTGATATTATCGAAACAATTGCATCTCAAATAATTATTACTGAAGCTGCGAAGAAATTAGGAATTGAAGTTACAGAAGCAGAACTACAGCAGGAAGGAGACAAACTCCGCTTAGAAAAAAAACTCGCCACAGCGAAAGATACCTGGGCTTGGCTAGACAAACATCATTTGTCTGTAAAAGATTTTGAAGAACTAGTTTACAACAGTCTTGTTTCCAAGAAATTAGCCGATCATATATTTGCACCTCAAATCGAAAAATTCTTTTACGAAAACCGACTAAATTATGAAGCTGCTGTCACCTATGAAGTCATCTTTGAAGATAGGGACTTAGCGTTTGAGTTATTTTATGCCGTACAAGAAGGAGAAATTACATTTCCAGAAATTGCTCGTATGTGTATAGAAGAACCAGAACTTCGTCGTGCTTATGGATATCAAGGAGTTAAATACCGCAAAGATTTTCGTCCAGAGATTGCTGCTGCTGTATTTGCTAATTCTCCACCTGGAATTCTCAAGCCAGTTACTACACCAAAAGCTGTATATTTAATTTGGTTAGAGGACATTATTGAACCCGAATTAGATGAAAAGTTACGTGAAAAAATCATTTCAGAATTATTTACTGGTTGGTTAAAGAAACAAGTCCAGTTTTTAGACATAACCACTCAGTTAGATGCGGATACAACTAAACCTGATAATCAGTTAGTAACTCAGGCTTAATCTTATTAATAAATAAGAACAATAAATTCATGAAAATATTCTTTTCTATGAATTTATTGTTTAAATCAAATCATTTTAGGCATTAATCAAAGCTAAAAATTACAATATATGATTTTTGTAATATAGCTTGTTTTAATTATTTTTTATCTATGTAAACTTCATTTAATCTATGAAAATTGAAGGTGCATAGACAGCATATTTAATCATATATATAATAATTGACAGTTCTAATTATTGATATTATTTCTGTCTTTTTTTGCTGTCAACAAAAATAAAAAAATATCTCTTATTTTTCAAGAAAATAAATCACAAAAAGTATTGACTTTTATCAGATAAAAAACTATATTATAAACATGAGCAACAAAGCAGTTTGCTCGCAAGAAAATTCCAAAAGATAACAAGTAATTTCCCAGGAGAAAATCAATGATTATCAACGATATTAACTATTTAGAAACCTCTAACGAAGAAGTTTTTGGTGGTACTTGGGGTAACACTGTTGAAGTTAAAAAAGAAGTTACTGCAATAGACAACACTGAAATCGATTTCAGCGCTACATTTGATGTAGATATTTTCTTTGATAAGCAATCAAATATCACCTCTACCACCCATCTTCAAGGTAACCAATCCATCTTGGTATTTGCTAACAATGCCATCGGTGACGGTAGCCTCGCTCAAGCTGAACTATCCAACAACGTAGTTCAAGACAAGGGTAGCTTCCAGAGCGGTGCTTTAACTGCTGCTGTAGATATGTAATTAGATTAATAGGTGCCTCATTTGAGGCACTTATTAAGA
>JBCCSG010000121.1:0-18443 GCA_039200565.1 Cyanobacteria bacterium P01_D01_bin.50
AGACATTTAAATCCTCAATCCGAATGCAATAAACTTTACGACTCAAATCAGTTGTCACGAGATGGAACCTTAAAAAATGGGGCAGCCTTGTTACAAGCATGGCAGCGTTGTTTCGGAGTATTTTCGATATTTAAGGCTGCCCCATTTTTTTGCGGAAATTGTAAGTCATTTTATGAATTGTGGAGAGACGAATATTGCTTAGTTGAGCATATTTTCTGGCCAATTTCATATAGTATTTTCTGGCATTAGAAGATGCTTTTATGCCCAGCTTGAAGTTTCCTAAAACTTTGTTACGATTGCGCCATTGCAGTTTACTAAGCTTGGTTTTCGCGCATTTAGTAGTGGCTGGCATGGCATAACAAGTTCCGTTACTAACTGTAGCAAGGCATTTTACACCTAAATCTACACCTACTTTCTCAACCGTATGAAAAAGTGGAGGTATTTTTTGGGCATCTATGGCAAAAGACACAAACCATCTATCAGCAGTACGAGAAATGGTAAATGTTTGAGAACTACAAGTAAATTCAATATTCTCTTTTAGTCTAAATGTCTTTAATCCAGGAACTGTTATTTTATTGAACCCATTAATTACAACTCTATTGGTAAAAGGTAAAGCTGGTTGACCTTTTTTTGGATAAACGCCTGATGTTTTATAAACTGTAAATGAGTCACCTTTTTTCTTGGATTTTTTTTTGGGGAATCCTCCTAGACCATTTCTCCATCTACGAAAAGCATTTTTCAAGGCTATAAAAGCTGATTGGTATACTGTAGATGGGTATTTCTTCATCCACCCATATTCAGGCAACTTCATTGTCACTTGGGTAAATACTTTTTTGATGGTATCTATACGTTTTGAATCGGTGAGTTCAATTCCATCAAAATCCCAAGAAGCTGTAATTAATTCCAATCCATAATTGTAGACAAATCGCTTAAACCCAGCAATGCCACGCATTAAAGAGCGCTCTTTGTTATTTAATTTTAACTCTCTTTTAATGGCAAACATTGCCGCAGCTAATATTATCAACTTTAATTGAGCATATACAAACGGCACAACATCAGTCAATACTCCTGTAACCAGTGGAGTTACAACTGCTTCAAAGAAAACATGGCGGCGTTCGATAAACTATAAACAAGTTTAGTAAAGAATTTCGCGATTTAATCTAGCTCTACAAATAAAAAATGAAAATTGGTCAGCAATTGTGAATTAACGATGAAAAATTGGTTAAGGGTGCTTGTCATTGATAATTGATAATCGACCATTGATTAGTGGAAGCAATTTGAAAGTGAGGTTAAAATCACTCTTAAAAGTTAAAACTTTAAAAAGACGATGAAAACTGCAGAGAAGTTAGCTGCTGGTTGGTTGATTATATTAGGGTTTATGCTGACAACAATATCAGCCCAGGCAATGAGAGATAAACATCTGATGTTAAAAAACATACCGCCTGGTACTTACGATCCATACGATTACCCTAATACCTATGCATTAGCTGAGTTAAATACCACAGCTGTTAATGGTATTGTTTTTGGTTTACCTAGCTTAGTTTTAGGAGGATGGTTAGCATTAGGAATGCGTCGTCAAAGTCAACATGAAAAGAATGCGATCACCAAGCAGATGGATCTTCATCTGCAATCAATGTTTTATCGTATGATAGCCGAAAATGAAGGACGCATCACAGTTTTAGGCTTTGCAATGCGATCGCAGCTAAGTGCAGCCACTGCTAGAGAATTCTTAGACGACCAAGCCAAACAATTTAATGCTAACTTCAAAGTAAGTGAAGACGGTGCAGTTTCTTACCACTTTGATATATAAATTAGGGCATGGGGCATTGGGCATAGGTTTAACGATTAAACTCACCATCTCCTTGTCCCATCTTCCCATCACGCAATTGGTAACATGACACAAATATTCATGAGCCTAGCAGCCTTATTCGGTGGTTTATCGGTAGCTGCTGGCGCTTTCGCTTCTCACGCCTTAAAAGAAAGATTTAGTGATGCCGCGCTACAAATTTTTGAAGTTGGCGCTCGCTATCAAATGTATCATGCTCTAGCACTGTTACTAGTTGCAATCTTGCTCAGTCAAACCGAATCTCCATCCACAAGCTTAGTCGCCAGTGGCTGGTTATTTATCATCGGTATATTTATTTTTTCAGGTAGCTTATATGCCCTGAGCTTAAGCGACATCAAAATATTAGGAGCAATAACACCATTAGGCGGTGCAGCATTTATTGCCGGTTGGAGTGCATTGGCGATCGCCGCATTCAATTATCAGTGAACAGTGAGTATTAGCCTGTTTCTAAGCAGTTTCTTTGAATTAGGCTAAAGCCCCACGTCTTTAGACGTGGGGTATTTACATCATTTAAATAGCCGTTTTAACAATAATTTTGATTTAAATAAATTTGAACGTTGGGCATTCTAAAACAAAACAAAGTATCAAATATAAATGCATATACTTTAGTTACAATCTCAAATAGTAAAATTACGCGCTCTCAATCTCAAAGTTAACTTCTCCAGAGGCAAAACTATCAATACCGAAATTGGTTGCAACTTAAATATAAACACCATTAAACAGCTACTTAAAATCAAGGTTTTTCTTTGACTAAAAGTCTAAACTGATGATAATCAATGGTTTGGATTAATACTATCTAATCTTTCTTTCCACTGAAGGTGGACATGATTTTTGTCCGCCTTATTTATATCAATTGAAATTGCTGCATAAAGTTATGTTAAGATTTTATGAAGGTTAGATCCAGGGCAAGGAATGTCACATCAAATCAACTCAAATACATCTGAAGAAATCTACAACAAAGCAGCAGTAGGTCTTGGTAGCAACCTTGGGGAATCCCTTACTACTCTCGAAAATGCGATTCAAACCCTCAACGAAACGACCGGTATAACCCTAATAAGTCATTCGGAGTGGTATACAACAAAACCAGTGGGAGGACCACCACAACCAGATTATGTCAATGCTTGTGCTTTATTAAAAGTAGAATTAGACCCTCATAAGTTATTAGAAACTCTTTTAGAAATTGAACAACAATTTGGTCGCGTACGCAAGGAACGTTGGGGAGCAAGAACTCTCGATTTAGATTTGATATTGTATGACGATTTAATTTTAAATACGCCTAATCTGCAAATTCCTCATCCTCGGATGAAAGAAAGAGCTTTTGTATTAGTACCCCTAGCAGAAATTGCGCCAAATTGGATTGAACCAGTTTCTAAAAAAACGATTACTCAACTCCTAAAAGAGGTAGACTGTTCTGGAGTAGCTCAAATAGAAATTCAGAAACAATGCTAAAAAAAGCTTTAGTAACTGGATCGGCGAAAGGAATAGGAAAAGCGATCGCCCTTGATTTAGCCAGCAAAGGATTCGATGTGGCATTTCACTACAACTCCAGTGAAGAAGCAGCCAAGCAAAATTGTAAAGAAGCAGCGAGTCACGGAGTAAAAGCAATCGCGCTGCAAGCTGATATCACAAAACCAGAGAAAGCAGAATCTTTAGTAGAAAATACCGCAGCACAATTGGGTGGCTTATCTGTTGTAGTGAATGTTGTGGGCAATTTTTTGTTAGAAAAACCCACCAGTGAAATGCAAGTGCAAGAATGGCTGGACGTTTTAGATTCTAACTTGAATGCCACTTTCTATATCACTCAAAGCGCAATTCCTTACCTGAAGGCAGCCAAAGTTGGGCGCATTGTCAATTTCGGCTCTGCTAGTGCCCAAAATGTAATTGCACACAAGCTCAGTACACCCTACATGATAGCCAAAACTGGTATCATTGTTTATACCAAATCATTAGCGAAGGAACTGGCGAAAGATAATATCACCGCTAATATTGTATCTCCTGGAGTGGCAGAAACTTCCGTTGGTTTAGAAGAAACAATCCCTATACTACCAATGAAACGACCCGCAACTGTAGAAGAAATTAGTAATGCAGTTTGGTTTTTTATCAGTCCAAAAGCAGATTATATAACAGGACAAGTTTTAGAAGTTGCGGGAGCATGGAGAGTGTAGTTTCAAGAATAAACTACACCAACTATTAATCATCTATTCTCAATAAACTATCATAAGGAAATATGCTGACTCTTGAAGATATTTACGAAGTGTATGCAAAGCACAAAGACGATTATAATGCCCAAGTTGAAGAATTTACTATTGGCAATAAAAAATTTAACTTCAATTCTCAAACCGCTCTTTTAGGAGTCATCAATCTTTCTACTGATTCTTGGTGGAATCACGCCATTTGCTATAATCCAGAGCAAGCTATCCGTCGAGGGAAGGTTTTAACAGCCCAAGGTGCCGACATTGTCGATATTGGTGCTGAAGCTAGTTCAAAAAATACACAGAGAGCTGATGAGTTTAAACAAACAAGTTCGCTTCTGCCTGTAATTGAAACTCTGAGTCAAGAAAATGTATTGACTTCAATTGAAACCTATTATCCAGAAGTTGCAAGAGTTTGTTTAAAGGGTGGTGCCAACGTCATTAATTATACTGGTATAGAAAGTAGCGAAGAGATGTATCGAGTAGTTGCTGATTTTGATGCAGCTATAATCATCTGTTATATCCAAGGAACACATGCTAGAGAAGTAGGGGAATTTGACTTTGAATCAGCCAAAGATCCCATAGATTTAGTTTACGATTATTTTGCAAAGGAAATAGAGAAAGCAACGAAATTGGGGGTGAAGAAAATATTCATCGATCCTGCTGTAGGAATTGGATACTCAAATTTTTACTACCAATACAAAAATGTATCTAATCGAATAGGATATCAAGTCAGAACCCTCCTAAATGGTTTTCGACTCAGGAAATTAGGGTTTCCTGTTTTTATCTCAGTTCCCAGTGCTTTGGAAATTTTTGGAGAAGAAGTCAGAAGTGCCCAACTTCTTACGGCATTTTTTGCGATTTTAGGAAAAACCGATATCATCAGAACCCATGAAGTTTCTAAGGTTAAAGCCATTTTGGAAACTATGAGTCTAATTTAGGCATTGCTGAATTAAAAATATGAAAACGTGATTTCACATGGATAGAGTTGTAGCAATGCCACCTCTGTTCATGAGTTTCATGTTTATTTAAATCAAAGTGTAAGTAGATAATAATTTATCGCAAAATTGCAGCAATGCCCTAATTGAAATATGGGAAATTAAAGGTGGAAAATAAAAAACTATGTAATTGTTGAGCCTAATTATGAAGAAAATTATTACCATTATTGGAGGCGGGGCAGCTGGTATGTCTTGTGCTATATGGTTGAAAAATCTCGGTTTTTACCCAATAATCATTGACAACAGAAAACAGCTTGGAGGCTTGCAAACAATTAATCCATTTCCCAACAAATGGTATTTGGGAGTACCTGGATATACTGGAAAGGAACTTGCCCAACAATTCCAACGACATATTGAGGTAGAATCTATCTCTACGCTATACGATTCTAAGGTAAAACAGATTGTCCCTGGAGAAAATTTCAGGCTCTTCACCTCCGAACATGAAATAACAGCACAATCCATAGTTATTGCCACAGGGCAAAGATTTAAAGGGTACGAAACCATAGAATCAATTGCAGGAAGTTCTGAGTTATTGTCATCAGAGCGTGTCTGCTTTAATCCGGGTGCTATTCCTCTAACTCATGGAAAGGTGGTTGCTGTAGTCGGAGGTGGTGATAATGGATTAGGAACAGCAATAATGCTAGGGGATACAGCTCAACATATTCACTTGTTCATTCGCTCCAAGCTGCGAGGATTCGAGCTGAATCAAAAAAGGGTTTTTCAGTTTATAGAGGCTGGTAAAGTAACCTTGCACAAACCAGCAACAATTCATCGATTTGAAGTGCGAGGAGAGAAGATTCATATCACTTTCGATCAGGGAAACAATTCCTCAGAAGGAGTACTGGTAGACTATATATGTTTTCGGATGGGCTTCACCCCGAATATAGAGGAGATAGTGCAACTGTTCTCTCAAGGAGGAGTTGGTATTCTTGAACTTAAACAAGGAGGATATATCGCAGCGGATCAATTTCTTCGTACATCAATTCCAAATATTTACGCGGCTGGAGATATCACAAATCCTAGAGATCCCTGTGTTGCAACAGCAGTCGCTCACGGTGCAATCGCAGCACGAAGTATAGATGAAGATTTGTAATTCATTTATTTTGAACAAACAGCTCGTCAAAGTAAGAAAGTCAAAAGTATTAAGCTGTTGTGCATTAAAAATGCACAACAGCAAGGCAAGAGGCAAAAGGCAGAAAGCAAAAGGGATAAAATTTTTAGCTTTTAATAATATTTCTAAATATACTACTTTTATGGGTAGCAGCTTATAAGATAAGGATTTCAACCTTTTAAAACCGGTACCTTATTTACGCCGTGTTGTACTAGTGCTTCACCTTCATCAACTTTGCGGGGTTAACTGTAAGAAAAAAAAGTAATTTTTTCTCCCCCTGCCTCCCCTGCTTCCCTTGCTCCCCCTGCTTGCCCTCACCCGTCAATTTTAATGAAAAAGAGTACTAGGAATATCGGTTTTAAAATTGACAGGTACACAATATAGTTTTTTTAGGAGAAAATAATTATATTGGCAGCCCTTGAACTGCTGCATGTACGCTTACTTTTTTAATCCATTTAGATTAGAAATTTAATTTTCTTTCGTTCTAGTAATATCGATAGTAATTTCACCGCCAAAATTTGGGATAGGAGCGGCTAATTTAGTTAACTCTACCCGAACTTTTTGAACTAATTCCAAACTTAAGATATCTTTTGCGATCGCCGAAGCCATTTTTTCTAGTAGAGCGAATTTTTTACCTTCCACCAAATTTTTAACTATTTCTATCGCTTCACAATAGTTGAGAGTTTGAGTTAAATCGTCGCTGCTTCCCGAAGGTGATAAATCTATGTCCATCGTCAGATCGACTTTAAACCACTGTCCCAGTACTTGTTCTTCTGGTAAAAACCCCGTGTAACCGTAGCAGCGAATATTAGTAACCCTGATTCGATCCATATAAGCAAAAATGTAGTGCTAAACGATCATACCAGTCTTTGTATCTTGAATATAATTATCGATCAAAATTTGAGTGTAAGTATTAAGAGGGTACTTTAGTGCTTCTTGGGGAGTAACCCAAGCCCATTCCTCAATTTCTTCGTTGGGGGATATGGTTTCGCTCTTGGAGACAGCATAGTAGTTGATCATCACAAAATGAGCTTCCTTACAAAACTGTCGATCTACCACCGCTTCTTGTAGAAGAGCAAAACGTACTTGGGTTAAATCCAGTCCAACTTCCTCTTGAAACTCCCGTATCAGTGCAGTTTCTAGAGTTTCACCCCAGTCTACCTTACCTCCTGGAACACCCCATGTGCCTCGCCACTTGGTTGTTTTGACAATTAAAACCCGCTCGCTAGGCCCTTGTACTAGAGCACCTACTGTGGTTAAGGGATAGTCTTTTTGCATCATATTGGGCTAATCGATCAACTTCTCTTTATATCCAACCAAATACCATATTTATGGGATGCTGTGGAGTTTTCAATTGCATTTAAAAATATATGCAAGCTAGAAAATAAGTAGAAAATTTAAACAACAATAATTTAATAAATCTGTTATCGATTGAGTGCAAGACAAAAGAAAAAATACTTGAGTATATTGATATATCAGAAATTTAAACATGTTTTGAGAATCAACTCAAAATTAAAAAAAATATAAATTTTATTTAAATATTTAAAACGAAATTATAAATGTAAAATAAACAGCCATCAAGCAGTTACATGAATGATTAATCTAGAAATATGAATGGTAAAACGATGCGTTCATTATCAGAATAACTATCTGAATTCATAGGATCGAACATTAATTAATTTAGTATTAAATACTAGATTAATTCAATCTAGAATACCCGAACAAGGAAACAAATGGATAAATTTCAAGCGGTTTTCGAGATTTTAATCATTTTGTCTGGCATTGATGGTGATATAGATCGAAGAGAAATCCAAGTAATCGATGATTTTATAGAATCAAATATAGGTGAGATAGATTTTGATCCTCAAACAGTTGTTGAAAATCTGAGTAAACTAAAAGGAGAAGGATTTTTAGAAGAATTCAGGCATGCTGCTATTGTTTTTAAACATCAAACTGGCGTGCAAGATAGACTAACTATCTTACAGTTTGCAATAGAATTAATTTCTGCTGATGGTAAGATTACAGGTGATGAATTTGATTTACTATTAGCTTTAGGTGAACTGTGGAATATTGATATGGAAGAGTTTTTAAATTAAAGGTTCGTAATTGTGAAATATTGAATTTGATTCAAATAAAAACCGCGATCGAAAAACTGTTCCTCTCCAGCATTGCTGGAGGTTTTTTTGGATTAAGGAGGCATAAGTGGGTATGCCTTCATTATTTGTATAATTGCACGCGCGTGCGGCAAAGCAATCCCAAAGTCTTGCATTACCCTAACGGCAAGGCAAGCAAGGGCGCGAAGTGTACCCGAAGGGCTTATGCTTTATTTCACTTTTTTCCACTCGATGTGGATAAATGCGCAATTAATTTTGCCTAACTACTTAAGCCATTATCCAATCGGTTGCTTGCCAGGATTTACCGCATGAATAAATTCACTACCAGATTCAGGAAATCCTCGTTTATAACAAGCTTCTTCCGGTTTTCCCCATCCCAACTGCAAAATGATTTCTAAAAAGTTCGACTTTTCCCATTTACATAAACTAGCCCATTGGGTTCTAGTTTCTATTCTTTTAATATCTTCTATACTAATTTTTTGGTATTGCTTACCGTGACTAACACTTAAATAAAAATCCATACCTACAGTAACTTTATACCAAAATTCTAAAATTGAATTCTTGGCAGACTTTAATATTTTCAAATCATTTTGTAGGGCAATTAACTGTCCATCAACTTCCGGATAACGTAAATTTTCACCTTTAACATTTACCTCTCGCCACAAAATACCGGAAACTTGATGCTCCCTTTGATATTCATGAATGGCAGCTTTAAAATCTTGATAGGCAGTAAACTTTTGTAAGCCTTCGGTTTTGATAAATTGGTCAATTACAGGATTACCAGATACCTTTACATCTAACTTCAAACGTTTTCCAGTCAAACAAGCTTGGCGCTCATCTGTTAAAATTTGGATTAGTTCCTCGGTAGTGTAAACTTTCGACATCAGAATACACTTTGCTAATTATTACATTTATCGGTTAGCAATAATTTATCATTACTCCTAACCATTACCTTAGATATTATCGCTTCATTTCAGAGATTGTAGTATTAGATATCACTAAAAAGTCAAGGGTTCCCATCGGAATTTTTTTCTGATAAAAAAAATCCTATGGGTGTCCGTAAGTGCCGAAAAAAATGTTTCGGCACCTTAAGTCATTCAGATAACTCACTACTGAACTCATTGAATGAACGCCGCCTTAATTCTATTGATTCAGAGCGAGGTAATAAATCAAACACTTCTCTAAATCTGTCGTCAATTTCCTCAAAAGGTACTTGTCCTTTTTTGTTTAAAACCACATCTCCCGATTGATTAAATACTACTACTTGAGGAACACCACCGGAATAGTAATAACTTGGTGAACTAGGAGAATCTTTCGCATCAAGATTTATGGTATCTACATTTACAGGTATAATTTCTGCTGCATTACCATAAAATGACTGGATACGGGAAATAACTATAGCGTATTCTTTGCAATCACTACTATCATCTACATAGAAAGCGAGTATTGCGGGTTTATGATTTTCCAAAGCTTCAGCTAAAGTTGACTGTGCAGGAATAAGCGAACCATTTCCAGCATAGACAACAAAAATATTCCCATCGTATCTATCATCATTTATAGCCGCCAATGCCGGCTGCATACTCGTAATAAATATGCAGATTGCTAGCATTAATAAAGACAAACAATGCCGCCAATTATAGGAGAAAAAATGTAAAATATGGGACTTGAATTTACTCATCAAAAGGAACCTTTTAAACTAGATTTTGTTTTAAATTTGTGCTGAATTGTGCTCACTAAGATGGATATATAAATATTCTGAACGCAGAAGAGTAAAAAGGTCAAAGGTGAATTATAAATTGGGCAGTTAACAGCGAGCAGTGACGATTTTTTTCTTCCCCCTCTCCCCCTCTCCCCCTCTGCCCCTCTCCCAATTTGTTACGTCAGGGCTGGCTTTTTCTTCGAGGATTCGCTAAACTCACGCTTATTAAATTTGAAACTTATATCTAATATTCGGGTAGATTTGTGGGAAATAAAGTTCAACTTATAGATAAAATACGCCTTGGTTTTGCTGTATCTGTTGCAAAAAGCGTGACTTTTGGAGTCCGTACTTTGCGTTTGGGTGCGGCTTCTGTGCTACCCGGTTCCATTGCACGACGCATTCAACCCAAGCTTTTGCAATCGTTGAGTCAGCAAGTTAAAAAGGGCATTATTTTAATTGCCGGCACTAATGGTAAAACTACCACATCTTTGCTGTTACGCACGATGTTGGAAGAACAAGGTTTCCGTGTCGCTCATAATTCTACTGGTGCTAACCTGGAAAATGGTTTGGTAACAGCGTTGATGGAAAGTACCAATTTAGTTGGTAATCTAAATGTAGATTACGCCATTTTGGAAGTCGATGAGAATATTGTTGCTAAGGTTTTGGAACCGATTCAACCAAAAGTCATTCTTTGTTTAAATTTATTCCGAGATCAACTCGATCGATACGGCGAAGTCGATTCTATTAGCAAGCGGTGGACAAAAGCAATTTCTACCCTCGCACCAGATACAGTGGTTATTCCCAATGCTGACGATCCAACTTTATCTTACCTTGGTCAGCAATTATCTCAAAAGGTAGTATTTTTTGGTTTAACCGAACCAGAAAAGTATTTGGAAGCCATTCCCCACGCAGTTGATTCGATTTATTGTCCCAATTGCGGGCATTCTTTAGATTACCAAGGGGTTTATCTATCCCACCTAGGAGATTACACTTGTCCAAGCTGTGGCTTTGCTAAAAGCGAACCTGCTGTTAAAAGTCGCGAATGGGAACAAGTTCTAGTAGGACTGTATAACAAATACAATACCTTGGCTGCTGCCACAGCTGCTAAAGAATTGGGAATTGATGAAGCCAATATTCGCTCTTCTATTCCGAAATTTCAACCAGCTTTTGGACGCGCGGAAGAATTAAATATTAATGGTAAACTTGTACGTATTTTGTTATCGAAAAATCCCGTAGGTACCAACGAAACAATTCGTGTAGTTACCGAAAGTGAAAACAAAACTACTTTGTTAGTATTGAATGATCGAGTACAGGATGGCGAAGACGTATCCTGGATTTGGGATGTTGATACCGAAAAATTGGTACAGCGGGGAGGTACTTTGGTTGTTAGCGGCGATCGCGTTTATGATATGGCGTTACGTCTGCGCTATAGCCAAAAATCCAACCATAATAATTTAAATTTGATTGTCGAAGAAAATTTAGCACAAGCAATTACAACCGCTTTAGACAATACTCCAGATTCGGAAACCTTGCATATCTTACCTACATACACAGCGATGTTAGATGTGCGGGAAGCGCTGACAGGGAAAAAGATTCGGTAATTATTAATTATCAATGAACAATTATTAATTATCGAGACTCGAATGATTGATAATTGTCTCTAATTCCCGGATTATAAAACCTTGGGTAACTAGAATATGTTAAAGCAACATTTTCAAATGCTTGCCAGTTACAATACTTTGGCAAATCGTAAACTATACGAAGTATGTTCGCAGCTATCAGATGCACAACGCAAGCAGATTAGACCAGCTCCCTTCAAAAGTATTCACGGTACTCTCAATCATATTATGATAGGCGATCGCATTTGGATCGGACGCTTTAAAGGTCAAAAAGTGCCATCTACCCGACTTGATGCAATTCTTTACCATGACTTTGAGGTACTTGAAAAAGTGCGGGTATTGGAAGATAAAAGTATTGAAGTTTTTGTGTCTAATTTAAGTGAAGATTTTTTCAGTAGAACAATAAACTACGTTAACAATCAAGGTAAAACTTATAACGATCCTGCTGAATTACTATTGGCACATTTTTTTAACCATCAAACACATCATCGCGGGCAAATTCACGATATGCTTACTCAAACTGAAATTGCACCTCCAGTTTTAGATATGCATCGGATTTTACGACCCTAAATATTAATTGTTAGTTGTTAGTGCTTAGTGTTTAGTTGTTAAAAAACAATATTTATAATTTTTCACTACTCACTACTCACCACTCACAACTCCCCATTCCCCATACTTATTTAAAGATTACGAATTATTATGAGTAACCAACAATTTCAATTAACTATAGGTTGGCTGTACCCAACTTTGATGAGTACCTATGGAGACAGGGGTAATGTCATAGTTATCGAACGTCGTACTCAGTGGCGTGGATACGATGTAAAGATTGTGCCCTTAGACGAAAATTCTACAGCAGATGATATTAAATCTGTAGATATCATCGTCGGTGGTGGCGCACAGGATAGACAGCAAGAAATTGTCATGCGCGATTTGCAAGGTGCCAAAGCTGAGGCGATGCGGGAAAAGCTCGATAATGGTACTCCCGGGGTGTTTACCTGCGGTTCCCCACAACTACTAGGACATTATTACGAACCCGGTTTGGGACAAAGAATTGAAGGTTTAGGAATCTTAGATTTAGTTTCCGTGCATCCCGGTGAAAATACTCGCCGTTGCATCGGTAATTTAGTCATAGAAGTTACAGCTTCAAAATTGGCAAAAGATTTGAAAGAAATGTTGGGTGGTGCTACACCTTATTTAGTAGGCTTTGAAAATCACGGCGGACGTACTAAATTAGGAGAAGTTGAAGCCTTAGGAAAAGTTGTTTACGGCTTGGGAAATAACGGTGAAGACGGCACAGAAGGTGCGTTTTACCAAAATGCGATCGCCACTTATTCCCATGGGCCATTATTACCCAAAAACCCGGTTGTTGCCGACTGGTTGATTCAAACTGCGTTGCGAAACAAATATCAAGAAGCCATTTCTTTGACACCCTTAGATGATACTTTAGCGATGCAAGGGCGCGAAGCGATGTTTAAACGTTTGAATGTGGATGTTTCTGCTGGTGAAATGGCAAAGGTTTAAAAAATAAAGTACAAAAATAAAAATCTGACGAGTACCCATGAGAATTTTTTTCTCCTAAAAAATCCTCATGGGAGCCCTCTGACATTCGGCTTAAAGCCTCTCACTAATTGAGGAGAGAGGTTTGGACTGTATTCTACTCAAACGAAAACCGCTACAGTTCTATTTATCTAACATCCTGCACCATTGTCGTTAAAGCCAGACGCCAAATGAATCTTGGCTGCATATGCTTTTGAAGGAATTAAATAATTTGTATATGATGAGGTATTTTACTGTTATTAGGTATATTTTTTATTTGTCAGAAAAATAACTAAATTACATCATCATTTGTGGAAAAAATTACAATTTATGGGATTTATTTAACTAAAATATAAAAAGTATTATTTTTACCATTAAGTTGATAAAAATCGAACCCTCTCCACAAGCGTGGAAAGGATTAGGGTAGGGTTGCACCGTAAAATTACCAATTATCTAACTTGCTATACAATAAGGTGAAATAAAATATAAATCCCACAGATAACAGCCACCCCGTCTTCCACATAATTCCACTTGCCAAACACCCATATCGGTTCTAAAATCTATTACAGTTTGACCAGCTTTTTTCTGTTTTCGTAAATAATTTCCTACGACATATTTTGTCTGGGAACCCTCTAGAAATGGAGTAAGTCTTTCAGCAATTTCTTTTGTCAAGCATTGCGAATCTATTTGAACGCGACATCGAAAAATAAAGGGTTTACTTTGCTTTCGTGATATGTTATGGTTCCTAAGCATACATTTAACAGTTATCAGTGGGTGGTATTCACCGGTCAAGGGTTCCCATGAGTATTTTTTTTAGGAGAAAAAAAATCTCATGAATGCCCGTCAGGTGAAGTTCATCAGTTATTTATCAGTCTTGAATATAGGAATCCTAATTGATTTTTTATCTGCCCTTGCGGTTACATTACGCGAACGCGCAACTGCCCTCGGAGGATAAAATTTAGGTACAGTTTTTTACCGATTCCCTATTCCCTACCTCAACGAATAATTATGGCTTCGCCACGCTGCGCAAACATTAATCAAACCGTATTCCTATATTTTGATAACTGTTAATTAACGATGGATAGGTAAGTAATCATAGCAGTAGACTTTGTTAATACTCTCTGCCATTCGATATTGATTCAATCTATTATCAATGTGATTTATGAAAAATATCCAGTACAAAATAAGACATTTTTCAGAAAATTTCTGATTTTATAATTAATCGCTACAAATTGAATAGTATATTGTTTATAATTTGCTTGATTTTATATAATTGCAAATTATTGATAGGAATTCACAACTGGCCGCCTTTTTCTTGTAGGGGAGGCCGTCAGGCGGTGTAGATTTACGAACCGCATTATTGAGGCAAAAAGGGGTGTAGATTCTCTTCCCCCTTTATTGCCGTGCCGTTGCTTGTACACTGACTGATTGTTAACGCAGCAATAATAAGACAATCAGTGTACGGCACCAATCAGGTTATTATGACAATTGCGTAAGTCCTAATTGATAAGCATTTTTGAATTCAAAATGCCGGGTAGGATTCGCAATAAAAATTAGTTTCTCCGGATACAAACTCTTGAATTAAAGCCTCTTAATTTAAGAGAGGAAAAAGAAGGCAGACTGAAAACAATTATATTTAGAAACCCGGTTTCTATAAGAAACCGGGTTGCTAATCAATTTAAATTGTAATAACTCTTGTAATATTATCCGTTGATTTTTTACAATCAGATTTATATGTAACATCTTATCATCCGAATTTATGTGAATTAATTAATTTATAAAATATTTTTTTTTAAAGTTATAGTGCATTTACAGGATATAGATTCGGATGAAAATCGAGAAATTAAAAGAATAACTTCGGATCGATGCATAACCGATCTTTTTAATTTCTCGAATCGAGTTTAAGCAAAGATTGCCAATCTTGAATTGCTTTTTCTGTCCACAACCAATCTTGAGCTAAGCTCTTTTGTTGAAAACTTCTTGAGCCATCCTTCATCACCATACGGTGAAGTTTGATCGCTTCACTCAAATATTTCATTTTTTTATCAGAAGGTTGATTATGGGAAGATTGATATAGACTTAAAGCCAAACCAGCATAAGCTGTTAAAGCGTCTCCATCAACTACTTGCGGAACAGACATAAAACTATGTGAATTGGATACGTTTTGCGTAGATTGCTTTTTAAAAGCTAAATCTAAAGCTTTTAACCAGGAATCGTTAGCACGGTTTAACTTACCTTCGGCATAGTAAGCAAAGCCTAAGGCATTTTTATAGGAAAACGAATTTGGGTTATTTTGAGCAGCAGTTTCCCAGTAACGACGAGCATCATCAATACTGTATTTTTTATTGCCTTTTTGGACAAATTGCCACGCCAAACGTCCTTTGATAAAGTTTACGTATGGATTTTGAATTTGTTCTTTACCAATATTTTCTAATGCGGTTTCAGCATTACTCAATGCACCACGATTCAGCAATTCTTCAACAGATTTTAATCCAACGTTAATCTTGCCTTGGCTTAATTTTGTAGTCGCGTATTCAGTAACAGCTTCCGTACTTTCACTCTTAAGATTAAACGGACGATCTTCTGAATTTACCGAGTCTTTTGTAATTAAAGGAACAGGAGGTTCTTGCTGATTTCGCCAATAATCGATACCTCCAATGGTTGCGATAGCACCGATCGCTAGAATACCAAGAACTATCAAACGCTGCTTTTGTTTGTGCTTTTTGGCTGCGATTTTTGCTGCCGATGTGGTAGTAACCCGATTATCTTGTTGCCAATTTTGCCCAATGCTACTTTGCTCATAGGTATCGTTAGTTGCAACGCCGCTCTTAGAACCAATTTGTGATGGATACTGCCTTTCATTCCATATTAAAGTATCCTCAGATTGGTAATTATCGTCTAGAGATAGTTGTTTTTGTTGGGATTGCTCTTCAAACGGCTGCACTAACTCAGCAGACATTTGAGTTTCCGTTGAAGTTTTTTGACCATCCAACTCACGAAATAAATCCGCAACTATTGCAGAATCTTCTGAATAGTTTGGGTCATTGTATTCGATTTCCTCAACTAAATCTCCCCAAGTATTTTCACCTAACCAATCTAAGTCAGAATCCGCTTCTACTTCATAGGAATTTATTGCTTCGTCAATTGGTACCAGATCGGAATTAAGATTGGAATCGGGAGAAGAATAAACATTTGATTTTGAAACAATTGCAGGATCGTATTCGTTAAATAATTCTCCGCTTTGAGGTAAGTAAACTTCTGGATCTAAATAACCATCAAATTCTGGCTGAAGATATAATATTGGTAGCGCCCAATACATTTGATGGGAACTGTAAGCAGAAATTAATCCCTGACGCATTCGACTCACACAGGAATCTACGGCATATCCCTGAGATAAATTCCGATAAAATAATTGTGTTAAAGTCAATGCCACCTCATCAGGAATGCGTTCGGACATTGCCAAAACGCTTTTTATACCACGCTTTACTAAAGTTTCAGTGAGGTTGCGCTGTCCCGTATCTGGATTGCTATGTGAAGTTGCAGCATAGGTTCCCAAACAGGAGTTAAATACTGCCATTTGGATATTATTGTTAACCAACAAACCAGCTAAATCATCGCCAGTGAGAGTTTCGGTTAAACCTGTTCTAGCGCTGACTAAGTAAATTTCGCCGCCGTTTGCACCAAAATTACTGTGACCAGAATAATGTAGAACGTGGTAGTTTCCTTGTTCTAAAGCTTGGGTTAATTCTTCTCTTCCGGGTTGTTCGAGTACCGATAGTTCAATTTCTGGAAGATGATCGCCACTTTGGGTTTTGCGTTCTAGTTCGGCTTGCAGTCTTATAGCTTCCTGTTTCAACAAATTAAGACGCACTTGATCCGCAGGAGAAGCAATCACCATTAATACTTTGATACCACCATTCGTAAATAACTGTGGTATGTTTCTTGATGGTAGGCGGGATGTTCCGCTCATTCCGCTTTGGTAGCGAGAAAAAGCAATATAAGGTCCGGTGGCAATAGGGCGATCGCTAGCGTGCATTACTTCCCAAGGAAGGCGAGCCAGCTTAGTATCCTTTAACCCCAAACGTAGGCGCAATACCTGTTGGTGGTTTTGGGCAATGCCCTGTGCGGTGATCCAACTGTCTCTAAGAGTGCCTTGAAATAGCGCATTATAAAGTTGCTGGCCCAGTGCGACTAAGTTGACTGAGTTCCTTGCATTTGTCTCTTCGAGAGAGGCGCTAAGCGCCATCGCATCACCCTGCAATACCGACTGCAATGGGTCGTTCATCAAACTCCCAGCAGCCGCTAACCAATCAGCCACCGGCCACCTTACCAGTTCTTCTGCTAAGGGTACCCCAGGGGCGACTTGTTCCGTCCGCACCAAGTAGTCGTTTTGTCCTACTGGGGTTACGGAAATGTGAAATTCCTGGGTCACAACTTCTCCTGTTTACCTAACTTATCTGGTTGGAAACGCTTTAGTTTCAAGTCTATGTTTCGCTCTTCCTGATACATTAGATGCATCTGCCTGCTTCCATGTTTCTGAAAATAAAGTGGTTTTTTCGCTTCTCCACTTTTACAACTTTATCCGGATTGAACTAAATGTGCCTAGAACTAACTTAGTTATATATGCACCTCAATCTTTAATTCCTCAGTAGAACTAATATTTGCTGGAGTTTTTTATTGCTAAGAAACGTCAACAATTGGGAGATGCATTAAAATTGACTGCAAAAATAATAAGCACGGCATATAGCCTATAAACTACAACATCAGCGTTTCGTTATCATCGAAGCCTAGAAATTTATTATAGAAATGCCTCGATCAAATGCAGACAGGTAGAACTGCATCAATACAAGTTGCTTGCTATACAACTATTATCAGCATTTTGAAAATTTTATCCGGAAGATACTGGTTAACTATAGAACACTTTATTGGTAGATGCACCCTGATAACTCACACCCCTAGTTGACTGCCTTCCACTAGGGGATTTTTTATGCTTTTGACCACCATAAATACTAATTTTTATATTTTATCCGGAAGTTAAGAGTTTTATATAGAACATTTAATTGGTAGATGCACCCTGATAACTGTCTCCCCCGGTAAGCCCACAAAGCATGCTGGGGGATTTTTGTATGCAATAAATTGGCACTCAAGCACATTTATACAGTTTTGTCCGGAAACTAGCTGTTAGATATAGAACATTTAATTGGTAGATGCACCCTGATAACTGTCTCCCCCGGTAAGCCCACAAAGCATGCTGGGGGATTTTTGTATGCAATAAATTGGCACCCAAGCATATTTATACAGTTTTGTCCGGAAACTAGCTGTTAGATA
>JBCCSG010000122.1:0-18154 GCA_039200565.1 Cyanobacteria bacterium P01_D01_bin.50
CGGTATGGTGGTATTTAGTAATCGGTAATCAAGTTCTGCTGCTGCTTCTGCGAGCAATTCATCTGCTTCTTTGGTAAGAACTAGTCGGGGTTTGTAGCGAGTTCTTACTACATCAATTTCTATATCTTCTCTTTCTCCCCGTATTAATTCCACTGCTTCTGACAATCCTTTGAGGGAAGCGGGTTCTAAGGTAGTGGGGATAAGTATTCTATCGCTGGCTAGTATTGCTTGTACGGATGCGGGGGATAGCCCAGGGGGACAGTCCATTAGCACGATATCAAATTCGGTCAGTTTTGATAATGCTGGGGTAAATAAATCTTTTGAGGGATTGATTTGGAACATCCCGATATCTCCGGGGATGAGGAATAGGTTTTTTATAGAAGTGGGGGTAGAGGTGATATCTCCGGTGTTGTTTAGCCAGTCAAGGGTGGTTGGTTGGGTTCCGTCTAATCCTAAAGCAAAGGAAAGTGTTCTTTGTCCGTCGGTGTCCACCAGGAGGATTTGGCGTTTGGAATTAGCCAGAGATGCTCCCAGGTTAAGGGTTGTGGCACTTTTGCCAGTGCCGCCTTTGAAATTAAAAACGCTGATTGTCAGCATAGGTTTATATGTAGAAGCGTTAATCAGTATATAGTATATAGGTAAAATAGTTTTTTCTGTTAATAGCATAATAGCATAAAGGTCTAATACCTTTATTATTAAAGGTCGGCAAAACTGTGCCCAAAGATATTTATTGTACGCTTCTATTATATTAAAAAGGCTAAAAATTTTACTAAGAAAGCGTTTCTGACAATTGAAAGAAAAGGATTTTTTGTGTGCCCGTGTATAAAAGTAGCAAAAAACAATAAGCAGAGCATTGGGCTGAAAGCTTTGCCTAATAATACTTTTAGCAATTCGTCTAATTCCTTAACGTACAGGAAACCTTTTTTGATGCGATGACTCCTTAATGACTCCGCACCCATCCTGATTTTTAAGGCTACCACAGATAGAAGGAGCAACACTTTTTGGTTGGCGTTACGCCCTTCGGGCGTAATCGCATCGCTAATCGCACCGTCGGTGCCGAGTGCCCCGTAGGCGCACCTGCACCTTTAAAATTTAGATGCGTTTGCCCTGCCAATCACATGGTGAAAATTACCGCTTCTACAATATCTTCTAACTCGCTAACCGTTCTTGAAAATATAAACGATAGATTTGATATCGTGGGGATACATTATTATTTGAAAGTTCTATTAATCCACAATCATATAATTTGACTGCATTATCTAATGTGATATTCGTATTAATTTTGATAGGACTATCTGATAACACAATTTCTTTAAAAATATCTAACAGTGCAGTATTTGATTGTAAGTAACGTAAATGTCTTTCTAAATGAGTCCGGTAGCACCCATAAGTTGTAGAAGCTGACTTTAATAAATTTTCCAAAGTCATATTCTGACGCGATATTTCCTCTATGGCTTTTGTTATCAAATATGGGTGTCCTCCCACCATTGCCATTAGTTGATTTAGTTGAGTTTTTCCCCAATTTAATTTATATTTTTTTGCTAAAGATTCTACTTGTGGGCTGGTAAAATCTGTCAATTTAATTTCAGTTCCAGTATTAAATGGTGACTGATTAATATTTATTTGATTATAAACTTGTCTATGTAATATTAATAATCGTAATTGTTGCCAAACAGGTTTAATTTTTGCGTATTCATGCCAGGTTCTTAGCACTCCTAAAAACTCTCCAGCTATTTCTTCATGTGGAAATAATTTATCTACTTCATCTACACTAATAATAATAGGATTATCACCAGGTAAAATATATTTTTCAAAATAAGTTCGGCATTTTATCTTACAGTTACCCAAACTTTTATGCCAGTGTTCCTCCACTGATTCTTCTATCTGCAATGTTTCGCTAATACTAACGATAAACCACTGCAAAAAGTTATCTAAACTCTGAAAGTCTTCAGTTACTGCATCTCGTAGATTTAAAATTACTGTGCGGTATCTTTGTTTTACAGCATAGTTTACCACTCGTGACATTAGTTCTGTTTTCCCAAACTGCAATGGAGCATGAATTCGTAATAAAGCTCCTGGTTTGGATATTTCTTGATAACAGTAAGATTCAATGTTCGGACGTTCAATGAATGGTTCTTCATTTAATTCTATGATTGACGGTTGAATTTCCGATATTGTGGCTGTATTGACGCAACTAGAAGCTTGTTTTTCCCATTGTCGCTGTAGTGCTTGACGAAAGTTCGTTTTTTTTACGTCTTCTCCTAACGCTTCGGAAAGATTGCTCCAGAGTCTACCTCCGACTTCACCAATATACCTCACAGCGAGAAAAGATTCGGATGCGATAGCTTCATAGGTTTTTCCACACCAAGCTCCGTGTAGCACCTTCATTTCTGAAGAGCCAAGGTGTTTTTTGGTGACTTGGAAAACTAAATCATCTACTAAATTTTGCGTCTGCTTCCAGGTTAAGTCTGATTCGGATTTCATGGATTTTAGCAATTTTCTACAAATATGAGAACGGATGTTCTCAGTTCTAACAATAAATCATTATTATTATTTTCGCTCATATCAATAACATCTTTATAAATACCTGGAAAAAACCGGATTTTTTCCGGGAACTTTATTTGTTGCTGTATTTTTCCGGTTTTATCATTAGTAATTGTCTTTTGGAATACAAATACAGAACCTGTTTTTTTCCGGCTGACTATTAATAAATAATCTGTGAGTATAGGGACATGAAGAGGAAAGCGAATTAAACAAAACTTCTTCTTCAAAATATAATTTTAAGTTCAACAAATAAGGAAGTAAAATGACAATTAATCTTAAAAAGACAATCGGCAACAACTTAGCTCTAGCTACATTTTTATTAAGTTCAGGTATGCCATTTGCAACAACTATTATGCCTGCTAATGCTGCATCGAAAGTTAATTCAGCTCCTTCACAGATAGGTTTAGTGAGTCAAGCTAAGCAAAGACGAAGAAATGATAGAAATCCCAATCAGAATGCTGATGTTGATTCGTACATGAAACAAGTTGGTTTACCTAAACTTTCCCAAATAGGCGAAGAGAAATGGGTTAATGCTTGTGATGTGCGTGCCCAGCAAGGAGCAGTGACCTTCAATCGTGGTAGAACAGAAACTTGTACCTATCAAAATGGTACATCAGGATGGCAAATTGTTGAATACAAAATTGACGTACTGAAAAATAAACATGGACGTGGTTCTTACAGTGGTAATATTATCGCCAAAAATGGACAATTCACCGTTGATGAACAACAGATTGGTGATAAGTGGAAAGCAGCAATAGAACTGGCTGATAAAAAGGGAGATTTTGAAACAAAGCGTAAACTTGAACTTGAGTACGAGAGACATCAGCGATTGATTCGCAGATATGCAAGCAATAAAAACACCTTCTTTTTAAAAGCTACTGCTAATGGAGGAGCATTCAGGAAGTCTGTCATACATGTCAAAGGTAAAGTTAAAATGATTTATTTAGGAGATTAAGTTTTAATATCTATAATCAACTGCTTAAAAGCAAGCTGAAGCTATATTTAATAGATTCTCCTCAAATTCAAATCAGATAAGTTTCCTAGTCTTGGGATGAGGTTTTACGATTTAGAACCGTAAAACCTCTTTTCTTATTATTCATAGCAGGAAATAAAGTAATTATTTTAATGGAGATTGTAAAACTGATGTGTTTATTTAACATCTTGATTAAGGTAATGTTCGTAGTTGTTCGTAGTTGCGCTTCAGCGCTTACAATAAGAAACGCTAAAGCGCAACTACAAACCTATTTTTATTTATAACCAATTAAATGAACCTAGACTTTTTAGTTCTTTCGCTACCCAAACATCATTAAAAACAGATTTATAAATACGGTTATAAACCTCTAATTTACCGTCATACTCTTTCACCAAACCCGACAAGTATAATTGCAAAACTTCAGGACTATCATCAGCAGAAATATTTCCATAGTGCAAAATTTTTTGATACAACTGCAATAACTTATAAGCAGGTATTTTATTGTTGATAATGCGGTCGCGCATTGTATAAAAATGCTGTTGCTTATCCTGTAATAACCAATTTTCGATGATGTATTTTCGCACAATCCAAGAAACAGTTTCTGCTTCTTCTCCTCGTGCTATTTGCAAGCCTGAATTACAAATTAACTGACAAATCCATTGGGTTAAAAACGGCTGTCCTCCTGTCCATGAAAGGATTTCTTGCATTACTGCTGATGGATTATCGACTACTGTAGTTAATGATTTTTGTAATGGCTCTACTTCATCAAGCTGAAAACCCGTTAATTCTATCGCTCGATGTTGGATCTGAAAATATGTATCATTTATATAATTTTTATCTTGAAATAATTCTTCTAGAGTTGCAGTTCCCAATAGAGCGAAAGTAAGACGATTTAGGGAGCGTTTTTCAATCCTTTTGTGATAGCAAGAGCGAATAAAAGCCATAAAATCATCTTTAAAGCTGAAATTTAGAAGGCTATCAATTTCATCTATAAATATGACAATATCTTGTGGAAGTTGTAATAGCACTTCTTCAACAAATTTACTCAACCGTAAACATGGTTGAATAAAGCTGTGTTCGTACCACCAGTTTTGTAAATCAATATCTAAATTTAATTCGCTCGCTAAATGACTGACAAATCCACTATAGAATTCATCTTCAGTAACTTGATTAACGCAAAGCTCCGTCATATCAAATGCAACGCAAGCAAAACCTTCTCTTTCAAGCTTTGCCATTGTTCGCACCTGTAAACTAGATTTCCCCATTTGTCGGGAATTCAGTACGTAGCAAAGCATTCGCTCTTTTAAACCTTGATAAAAGTCAAAATCGGCTTTTCTTACTACGTAGCTAGGAGCTTCTTCGGGTAAACTTCCTCCTAATTGATATTTGTCACCTTGTTTAACAGAAATCATAAACTGCTACTAATTTAATTATTTTTTAGTTTAAAAACGGGAACAAAGTTAAATTAAGTCTTCATTCCAGTCATAAAGCACAGTTGTGATGCTTCTGTTAGTTAATAGTTTTGGAGATTTTTAGCTATACATTTTTTATTAGAAGAAAAACTGAAGACAATATAGATAGATTTAACAGCCAGATTACAGAAAATTTTATCTCTTCAAGAATAAAAAACACCCCAGCCAATATCTACAGTGACTGGAGTGCTTTTGATTATCAATAAGGATTAAGATTAGCTATTTCTCAATATTACCTACTCATTTTTTGATTAATCAATAGATCAATTTTGTTTTCGTGATGGTTGTTGATTACCGCATTTTATTTCAATATAAACCCATTTTCTTTTTATTGTGTGCCAAACCCGTTTTACGCAATCTCTTGGTTGTGGTTGTGGTGGTAGTTCTATCGGTAATAGTGGGATGGTTGGTTTGCCTTCTATCAATCGTGGTTTCGGGTTTTTTCTCTCAACTAAAGGTTTTATATTGTTGTCTGCAACTTGGTTCGTCACTGTGGAGGAGGTTATAGCATCGGCAACTAAACATTCATCAGCATTAACAGCATTACTTGGTAGACTATTGGTTATTAAAAGCAGGATTGCACTAGCTGTAATTTGAGCAATTTTGTTGTTCATTTTTTTGTCTTGAGAGTAATTATTTATATAGTTGAGCATAGGATAGAAAGACCTATATCTTTCTCCGACGCTGCTAATAATAGATAGTTCTGGGAAAAATTTACCTATACAAATTTGTTGGGAGATGTGGGGAGAAAAATTTCTGGGTTGGCGATGGTAGCAACGGGAGACGTAACAGTGTTACGTCTCTACACAGGTTTCATGTTCTTTACGAAATGTATGAATACAATATGACAAGCGCGACCGCGCGCTCGCCGCACTCCATGAACGCTAAGATAGTTTAATTCAGCAACGCCAAATTTCTAATCTTGAGTTACCTTCCGTAATTCTTCAATTACTTGTGGTGTAAACGGATTTTTACCATCTCGTAAGTCTTCAATCCAAGCTTGACGCTGTGATTTGGCTTTATTATTGTCAGTTTGCTTCACAAACATCTTGAAATCTTCAATAGCACCTTTATAATCCCCAGTTAACGCTCTAGCTAATCCACGGCTATCTATGATATGTTCATTTAATGGTTCAAGAGCTACTGCTTTTTCACAAGCGAACATTACCTCTGTAGGATAGTTGTATAAGCTACCATACCAACACAATTCGTTCCAATGTTCTGCGGAAACTTGGAATCTAGGAGCAATTTTTATTGCTTTGTTATATGCTGTAATAGCTTTTTCTGTTTCACCTGAAAGGGCGAATTTCCTACCTTGGGTAATTAAAGTAATTGCTTTGACTTTCACCTGTGGATTAATATTTAACTCCCGATTCCATTTATTTGCTTTGCGAAACTTGTTCACAGCACTCTTAGAATTTCCATTTTCCGCTAATTTCTCACCTTGTTTTACTAGAGTAGAAGCAGCATGAGCTAATATCTCGCGGTTTTGACAAGCTTTAATTTCTTCTAGTTTCTCAGGATGATTAATTAAATAACCTTTTAATTTACTACAACCTCGGGTTAATAAATTATCAAAATCCCAATTCCATAATTTGACAGTCCCATCATCAGAAGCGGAAACAATAATTTTACCATCTGGACTAAATATTGCACTATTAACATCGGATTCATGTCCTGATAAAGTATGTAGTAATTGACCGCTATTTGCAGACCACAATTTTACTGTTTTATCTCGTGAAGTAGAAACAACAGTTTTTCCATCTGGACTAAATTTAACGCTATTAACTTCGGATTTGTGTCCTGATAAATTATAAAGTAATTGACCGCTATTTGCAGACCATAACTTTACTGTTTTATCTGCTGAAGCTGAAGCAATAATTTTACCATCTGGACTAAATTGTACATTATAAATTGCGTCTTGATGACCGGGCAAAGTGTGGAATAATTGACCGCTATTTGCAGACCATAACTTTATTGTTTTATCTGCTGAAGCTGAAGCAATAATTTTACCATCTGGACTAAATTGTACGTTATTAACCCAAATTTCATGACCTGATAAATTATTGATTAATTCACCGCTATTAGCAGACCATAACTTTACTGTTCCATCACTAGAAGCGGAAGCAATTGTTTTTCCATCCGAGCTAAATTTAACATCCAAAATTTCGTTTTTATGACCGGATAATGTGTGGAGTAATTGACCGCTATTTGCAGACCATAATTTTACTGTTTTATCTGCTGAAGCTGAAGCGATAGTTTTTCCATCTGGACTAAATTCTACATTATAAACTGCGTCTTGATGACCGGATAATGTATGGAGTAATTGACCGCTATTTGCAGACCATAACTTTACTGTTTTATCTGCTGAAGCTGAAGCAATTGTTTTTCCATCCGAGCTAAATTTAATACTGTAAACTGTATCTTGATGACCGGATAACGTGTGGAGTAATTTACCGCTATTTGCAGACCATAACTTTACTGTTTTATCTGCTGAAGCGGAAGCAATTTTTTTACCATCTGGACTAAATATTGCGCTTCTAACCGAACCTTTATGTCCTGATAAAGATTGAACTAATTCATCATTTTCAACAGACCATAATTTGATTGTATTATCCTTGGATACAGAAGCAATAGTATTACCATCGCTACTAAATACGATATTAAATCCTGATAATGAGTACAGTAATTTAGCATTAACAGCAGACCATAACTTTACTGTTCCATCTTTTGATGTGGAAGCAATAATTTTACCATCAGGACTAAAATCTATATAGTCAACTGAATCTCTATGTCCTGATAAACTATAAAGTAATTTACCATTACTAGCAGACCATAATTTTATTATTCCAGTATTATTAGCCGAAACAATTTTCTTACCATCATTACTAAATTCAACACTATTAACAGAAGATTTATGTCCTGATAAAGTTTTAAGTAATTTACCGCTACTAGCAGACCATAACTTTATTATTCCAGTATTATCAGCCGAAACAATTTTCTTACCATCATTACTAAATTCAACACTATTAACAGAAGATTTATGTCCTGATAAAGTTTTAAGTAATTTACCGCTACTAGCAGACCATAACTTTATTATTCCATCATCATCAGCGGAAGCAATTGTTTTACCATCATTACTCAAATCAACACTATTAATAGAAGACTTATTTACTGATAAAGTTTTTAGTAATTGACCACTAGACGCAGACCATAATTTTACTATCCCATTATCTGAAGCAGAAACAATAGTTTTACTATCACCGCTAAAAACTAGACTATTAACCGAACTATTATGACCTAACAAAGTATAGAGTAATTCACCATTCATTGCAGACCATAATTTTACTTTTCCATCACTATAAGCAGAAGCAATTATTTTACCATTTGGACTAAATACTAGATTCTTAATTGCCTGCTTATGTCCCGATAAAGTATATTTTTCTTCTAGCCAATAATGATTGATTGGCTTATATATTGCCATTTGAACTTTTTGTTTAGTGTCAGCTTTGATAAAATTTCCGAACCAAATATTATCTAAAGATTGCTGTGCTTTCAAACCTGATAACAATGCTTCCTTATAATTTTGCAAATTAAAATATTGTTCAGAAATTACAACGGAACTATTTAGTTTTTCCCGTGTGGCAATTATCTCCGCTTTTACCCAATTCCATCCAGCAAATCCAGCAAAAATTAAACTAACAATAGATAAACCTGCTAACCGAAGAATCGTTCTTTGTTGCTTAAACTTCTCTTCCTTAATTATTTTATCTCGCTGATTTAAACTCTCCCAAATAAACTTTCTTTGAGAATCGCTCAAATACTTCCGATATTTCTCATCATTTAACCAAGCTTCTGCTTCACCTAAACCACCACCGCTTAATAAATAATCGCGATTGTGTTTCTTATCTTCCCATTTAACCACTTCAAATTGTAATCGTTCCTGCCAAATCCGAAACCGACGATTACTTTTTATCCATCCCCTGAGTATTTCCCATTCCCGAATCAATGCTTCATGAACAATCTCTACCGTCTCCTGTTTACTGCTTTCATCCCAACCAGTCACCACCAAACGATGATTCGCTAATTCTTCAACCAATTCCCAATTATCTTCCCCAACTTCCCCACGAGTAGCTTTACGCTTGGTATCCTCCGTACCTTCTCCTGGGCTAATTAACTGAATAAATATCCGCTCTGCTTTTTCTTTATCGACAGAGAATAATGGATTCAAAACACCATCAGCATATTTCGCTAAAGCCTTTTCTAAACCACCAATTTCTTCATAAGCCTTATGGGTAAGATACCATTTCTCGTGTTTTTCCCACAGCAGCGACAAGGTAAACTCTAATAATGGTAAACGCCCCGGTTGATTGCCCAAATCGTCAATTAGTTTAGTAGTTAACCCCGATTCTAATTCCACCTTCATCAAAGCTGCTGGTTGTGCGATCGCTGCTTGTAATTCTTCGGGTTTCATAGGAGTCAGCAAAACCGGGAGATATTTCTTGAAAGCTTCACCCATAGGTTGATAATCCAGCGCTTTCCCCATAAAATCAGCCCTTAGCGTCAACACCAAACTAAAGAGGGGAGCATTCTGTACTGTAAAGAGTAATAAATCAAGGAAAGATTGACGAAGGGAATCTTCAGTTAAAGTGTAAAGTTCTTCAAATTGGTCGGCGATTAATACAAAACGTTCTGATGAGTGTATATTATTACCTGTTGAATTGTGTCGATTTTGAATAAAATTGCACAAAGCTTGTTCATTTTGTTGTAAATCTACTTCTAATTCCAATTCTTTTAACCTGCTGTTGCCCGATTCAAGATTTTGAATTCGGTTTAAAGCAATACCCAATGCATCAAAAGGATTCTTCCCTGGACGAAAGGATACAATTTGTACCTTACCAAGATTCCTCAACTGCGGAACCAACCCCGCAAACACCACCGAAGACTTTCCACTACCAGAAGCACCAATTAACGGAACCAAAGGTTTACTATTTACAGCTTCCACTAAATCTGCAATTACATCATCCCTACCAAAAAAGAAATCCTTGTCTTCTTCTCCAAATGCGGATAAACCCTGATAAGGAGAGTCAGGAAGTTTACCCGTAAGTCCCCCCAAATCTTCCCAAGTAGGAGGAGGGTTAATTGTATTTTTACAAATAATCGGCAACCATTCCAATCCCGGAATTTGTTTTTCTTTTTCGTGCCTATTACTAAGTTCTACAAGCTTAATTCTTGCATCTCGTACTGATTTAAACAACGATTTACCTTCAGCATAAGAACTAAGAAAATACTCTAGAAATCTAATTGCAATTTTATCCGGTACAGGTTCTCGCCAAACTATAATATAAGGCAAATGTAATTGTGCTAATTGAAAAGCTAAACCTAAACCATCACAAGAATTAAATATAGCTAACTTCAAACCTTTTCTAATAGCTTCTTGAAAAGTATTTTTAATTTCCTCTATATTTAAATTTTCCTTGCTATTAATTTGTAGCGAGCCAACAGTACCATCAATACTACTTTCACTATGACCGCTATAAAATAAAATATCGCATGGCTCATCCCATAATTTGGTGAAATCTTGTCGTTGTGGTTGCTCCAGATTAACTAACTCTGCTCCTCGCTTCTCGAGTTTTGCAATTAAATCGCGATCACCAGCAACATCAATATCTGTACTATCACCAAATATACTTGTAATCCTAACCCTTCTAAATATTCCACTATCCGTCGTCGATGCTGGATTTGATTGGGATTCACTCAAACACAAAACAGCTTCAAAAGTCGAAGTATTATCAAAATAATCCCATTCCTGCCAAGGTAGACGATGTAAAATATCTTTTGTCACCCTGGATGTAATATTTTCAGTATTAATAGTTAATAAAATTTCTGCATTTGCATCTAACTTAAACTCAGTTTCTAATTGAGATTTAATTACAACCAGCCATTGATTAATTTGGGTACGTAAATCCTCTGCATATTGATTGCAATTCTGCTGAGACTCATAATATGAAAAATTGGTAGGTTGTTGTTTACTAAAACCTCTTGAGAAACTTTCAGTATAAAAACCACTAGTTACCAGTTCTGAGGGTAAAATTTTTCTTACACGAGTTTCAACTAGCTCGCTATATTTATTTTGCCAATTTTGATACAACGCAGGAATTAGGGGTGCAGGAGGAAGTTGAGTTTCTAACTCTATGTAGTTTTGGTGATTTCGCACAGCTACACTAAGTAGATTTTTCTCGAATCCGTGTTGAAAGTCACCATTGCTAAACTTGAAATTTAACAGTAGATGCATTCTTCTGTTCCTTATAGTTATTTTATTCCAAACATCAATCTCACCTAAGCGTATATGACTATGATTGTCATAAATTTGCTACCTCTAGCAAAAAAATGCTTCATTTTGTTATGTGATTATTGTTTTACGTAAATCCATCTCAAGATAGATGCCGACTTTAAAATTTGATATCCAACGAAACTATTGATAGTTTGAGAAGAATTCAACCTGTAAGCCTTTTCAGCAGAGAGTTTGGTTGAAAGTGTATAGGTAAAAAAAACAAAATCTATATATATACGTGAACCTCAAAAGTTTGTATGACATTTATTATTCAGGAAAGGTTTGCTAGCTAAATTTATTAATGGCATTTTTTGTTATAAATATTTAAATGATAAGTTATGAAGTAACTCCAACGAATAGCATAAATATGGATACAAATACATCAAGATATTGGACAATTAATATCATCGCTAATCCTTTTGATAAAAATGGTAAACCTACTTATTGTTACACAGAGAAGCAATCAATTTTCGCAAAAGAGTTTTTTGAAAATGAATTTCCACAATTAAGCAGTCAAAAAAGTTTATCTAGGGGTGAAAATCAATATGTTCAAGCATATCTAGGTCGAATATTTCATCATGGTACAGTTGATAGCAAAAAACGTGCTAAGGCAGGACTTTGTTTGAGATGCTACCTATCTCATGCTATTATTAAAGGTTGTCAAATACTTGCAGGTAGAAGTTCTAGTAACTATACGTTATTTTCAGAATTATTATCATACGTTCTCAACGATGACGGTAGTACCTTAATAGTCTTGGAAAATAATAATAAAACTCAATTAATTTTAAATGAAAATGGCTATACTCAATCAATACCCAGGGAAGGAAACTTTTTTAGTGTGGATGTTTTAAGGACTTATAATCCAAATTTATCTAATACTAACAATAGCGAAAGTTTGGATAATTGGTGTATTAGATGTACTAGGCAAAATACAGATTTACAAACACATTTATTAGAAATCGGAGTTTGGATTCCCAGCGATTGGTCTTTATTATGTAGAGAAGTTCCTCAATCGCTTGATACTCATTTTACTGACAACGAGCGTCAGTTTATAGAAGTATTTCATGCAGTATATAGAAGAGATAGACGAAAATTTCGTCAAAGGGGTAAGTGTTCCGAACCAACATACCCACAGTTAGAAGAAATGCTTTATTTGTTGCGGGATAAAAACATTATACTTAGCTCTGTTCGTGGATTGATTCAACATTTCCAAGAAATTGCAGAAATATTACGTCAAGATACTTATTCTACTAAGATAGGAAGTCCTAAAGCTGATTCTATAGACAATTATTCCCGAGATAATAGCGATTCTTTTTCTCAACCTAATCTATCTTGTATTAATAAAAATTTTAACTGCGAAGATGTTGAAGAGATTGAATTACGAGAACTTTTGAATAAACTACCGAATCAAGTCTTATTTAAAGCAATATCAGAAATAATTCCTCAGCGAGTGAAATTTTTATCTAAAAAAAAGAATTATTCTGCTTATGCTCCAAAATTTATCCAAGGACTACAACTTTATTACCAAAAGAATAAACCTTTGAGTTTAAAAGAAATAGCTGCATTATGGGGGATAAATTGGGCAAAAGCCAGACGGATATTTCAATTGAGCGAATTAATCGAAAATGTTCAGTCTTGTTCTGAGAAGAGTTTCATAGAAAAAATTAAAGAAAAAGCAAGCAATTTTTTTACTTCGGAATTATCTTGCAATCCTAATAATTTACGCAATATAGCACAAGAGGTGAGATTTTTTTTGTATGAAATAGCATTTAAAGAAGCTTACGCAGAAATTACAGCATCGAGGAGCCTTTATAAAAATAGTTTATTTGCTCAAATTTTGCGAGATTATATCAACAAAAAATAAACGCATAAAAACAATCATATACAAAAAACGCCATGACTAAATTACCCTTACATCCAGAACAAGATTTTAGCAGACAAATTCAACCGAGAATTGCTTGGTTAGAACCAGAACATTACGAGAAAGCTAACAATATTAGTCAAAATATTGATGGTGAGAAAAATCAATGGAGAGTTTATTTAAATCAACTAGCTTTATTCAGTTTTGAAGAATGGTTGCAAGAACAGATACCAGATATAGGAATCAAACAGTTTAATACAGATTCTCAACAGAAAAGCGTTAATTTACAAGTTGGTGAATTTAAGGTTCAATTAATAACTGTAGATAGCATTTATGAAAATTCCATTACTATTTCCCAAGAATATGTTATATCACCACAATTTGCGGCTCATTTTTATGTATTAGTCGAAATTTTAGAAGAAGCCGAACAGTTAATAATTCATGGAATAATACGACATGATGAATTATCTCAAATTGAAAAATCTGAAATTTGTCAAATTCCGCTTTCTTACTTTGATAGTGAAATAAACAATTTGTTCTTATATACTCGCTTTCTAGAAATTGAAGCTATTCCTTTACCCAAACCAGCAGAAAATATTACTAATACAGTTACTCAATCTCTTGTTAATCTTGCTCAATGGTGGAGTGGAGTATTTGAAGAAAGTTGGCAATCTCTCGAAGAAATTTTAACACTACAAACACCGACATTAGGTTATTCAGGTGCAACTAGAAGAACTACTAAGTCATCAGATTTTGCAGTTAGAAGGGGTAAATTATTTGACTTTGGGTTATTACTAAATGGTCAACGCTTTGCATTAACAGTTAATATGAGATTTGAAGAAAACCAAGAGATAGGTGTACTTGTACAAGTTCTAGCTTATAATGAAGATTGTTTACCTCAAGGATTAAAACTTAGAGTAACGCTAAATCATAATACTGATGAAGCAGAAAGTGAATCAGCAATTGCAAGAGAATACGACCAAATTATTCAGCTATCATTTAGTGAAGTTCCAGGGAAACAATTTAAGGTGGAAGCCATTTATCAGGAAGCTGTGATGACAGAAGAGTTTGTGTTGTGATTTCTATTGGACTTTGTCCAAAGTCCAATTATCTAAGATATTTGAATTTGTTTAACTTGGTAATTTATCCTAATTATAATAATAAAATTTAGGAAAGATGCTCCGTGACTTCTCCTAACGTGAGAATTATTAGTTTATAATCATCGAAACAGAAAACCGAGATAAGCAATATTACTTTAACATTACAGAAGCTTTTGTTCTCTGAAATTCTTGTTTTTCGTTTTCGTAGTTACTTTAACCTCAATCAAAGCTGACTGACCATAATTGATTTGGAATCTTTACCATGTAATTTAGGGGTATACCTGTTTTTTGTTAGAATACTAATAAGGAGCTAAACAAGACAGCCCCTACGATGCATCAGCAACTGGGAAAGATTAGGTGGCGAAGCGGAGTGTCGGGTGCGGGCTGCGACTATCTATAGTTTTTTTATACGTATGATAGCCCGTACCCGATACCGCCTAATCTAGCGCAGCAGTTCTCAGTTGCGCCCCGACGCTCGCGGGAAGACACGCGCTTCTAATTTGGAAAAATCCAATTATAAGAAGCACTTCCTCGATTTATTTGAGATTCTATCTTCTCCAACTTCTGGACTGTCAATTCATCGTCTTTCTGTTTATAAAGTCTCTTCGCTTGCCTGAGATGATTCATTCCTGCGGCTTTCTCACTGGTATTTTTATTAACAAATCGCTCTTTGAGCGGAATGTTACGCTCAAAATCGCTCTCCAAATAAAACAACTTTACCGCTCAAAACCTAAAATTTTCTTTTGTTTAGCTGAGCGTTCCAACCGAAGTCGCCGTATCAACTCCAACAACTCCTGATTCCAATCAGTTGCGCTGGGCTGTTTTATAGTAGTCTGTGGCAATAATTTTTGAATATCCCGTGATAATTGATTACCAGCAGAATCATTATCATAAGCTGCTACCACTTCCGGGATATCTTTTAACAAGGTTACTGGTAGGTTAAAGGTACTATCTGATACTAAAAAAATTGTTTTTTGTTGTGGCGCTTTTCCCAAAACTTGAGATTCTAAAGTCAGGTAGGACAATGCATCAATTGGGGATTTACACAACACTACTCTTTGAATGGGAGAATCTGCTTGTCCACCCGAACCAACGTAAAACCAACCTTGGTTGCGTTTTGTACCAATTGTATATCCCATGAACGAATTATTTTCTCCCCTTGTCCCCCGCAGAAACGCCCCAACTATTGGAGTAGGTGTATTTTTTGTCCAAAGTCCAAGCTTATTTATGTCTCCAATTTCAAGAGAACGCATCGCAAATACAGCATTTTGATGTTCGTCAGCATAAACAATTCCTTGCTCGTGAAGATAATCTACTAAATTTTCTGGCAATCCCCGTTTTATCGTAAGGTAGTTGTATACTGCATCCCACTGACTTTCTGAGGCCCGTGGTTGTATAAATTGAGGTGCTGGTTCTTTTTCAACAATTTCCGACGCTCGTATCTTGGCATGGTGGGTAACAGTTCGCTGCATCCCCTCTTCCCCAAAACGGTCATTTAACCACGCAATAGCTTGTTTAAAATTGCAGCCGTTGACGTGCATAACTAAATCAATTGCTCCACCACCACCCTTATTTTTACCTGGGGCAAAGTCATGAAACTTGGAATCATCAATATTAATAATGCAATCGTGTCCCTTCCACCGATTGGTACCTTTAATATCGTGAATTAACCCCAGGTGCCATGCTACATCATCTAATGGTAAGTCTCGCAATTGGTTAACCGTTCGATTTAGTTGATAACGTAATTGTTGGTTAGATTGTTCTAACTCAATTATTCGTTTTTGCAATTCTTCGTTATCCCTTGCCAACCGTTTAGCAGTTGCTTCCATCTCCGATTTTTTTTGTTCTGCTATGCGGCGATCGACAGCTTTAGTTTTTATTTGAGCTTGATTTAACCGATTAACTTCTAAATCTTTCCCTTCTTCTACAATCCGATAAAAATCTTTAATATCCTGGTGTTTCGCTAAACTCCCCTTGATACCTCGCTCTAACCCCAGGTGTGCTACCGCATCATGATACGAATCTTGGAAAGCTCTCATCTTCTGTCGCCCATTAAAGAAATGATTGCAGCGTAATTGTCCCTTTTCATCCAACGGTACAAAGTAAGCGTGGATGTGGGGAGTCATTTCATCTAAATGCAATTCTGCCCGAACAACGCGGTCATCATATTGTTCAATCAACCATTTTTTAGAAGCTTCGAGCCAAGATTGAACCTTATCTTCTTCATAGTATCCCCCTAGGGTTGGGTCTTGTGGACGAAAATATTCGGGAGATGCAGTGAGCAGAATTTCCACACAATACACCGCGTCGGTGCGAATCTTGCGCTTCTGTTTGTGTTGATTAATTTTATCTAAAACTATTCGTTCTAAGTTCTCCGAGGAGTTAGTATCACCAATAAACCGAACATTTTGTTTAGTTGGGTCAGCATTGGGGGTATCTTTAGAGCGGGAAGTATGTGCCCCACTACCGACCATATTAGCTTTTTTGAGTTTAGCTACTCTAGCAATCGCGTATGCCATATGATTGAATATCAATCTACGTTGCCCTCAGCCGGCGAACGAGACTCCCAACTACACCAATCTACGTTGCCCGCATGGGCAACAATACCCTCAACTACACCAATCAATTGACGGCATCATCCCCCCGGAGGGGGGCGAACGAAGCTTATTTGTTCCGAGCGCTAGCGAGGAATTGCCGTAGGCAACCCTTCGGGCAAATAAGCGTATCTTGTACTACTATTTTATACTGCAAAACCCGAAATTGCCTTTGCGGTAGTCCGGGGTGCTGCTGTGGTGCATGTTGAGTGCAATCTCGGCACAGTGAGGTTTTGACTATATTAGCTGCTTTTTTGAGTGATGGTGTGGGACGAGTGCGTTCTACGTGAATATTGGGATGCAGTTTGTGATATTACTGTGCCATGATTGTGCCGTATATATTAGCACTTTTTATACTTATGGCTGATATCTATCTTAGTGTGGACGTTGGTGGGTCTTTAACCAAGGTTATTTATAAACGAGCGGGTTCAAGAGACGCTAATTATTTAGTCATGTCTCCTGACATTGAGAAGATTACTCAGACTGACCTTGATGGTTACATGAAACGTTTGGGTTGGGCTGGTACTCCCCATCCTGGCAAACAATTGTGGGTGAAATGCGACGGACGTGTGATGGTTTTGGGAGATTTTGCTGTCTTATTTGACCCCCAAGACAAGCTGATGGAGTTGAAATACGAAAATGCTTTATGGAAGGTGTTGGGAGTTATTGGACTGATTGTAGAAACGGAAAAAATCACAATACCTAAAAAGAAACCACTCACCATTGATTTAGCTATTCTTCTACCTTGGAATGAATATAGCGACAGCAAGCGATTCAAAGAAAAGTTAGAGAAAATGCTGGCTGACTTTGAGGTCAGAAAAAATAACTGTAAAGTAAAGTTGAATAAATATTTATGTCGTCCGGAAGGTGGAGGATTAGCTTTACTACAACTGAGTCAATTTGGTGACGACTGGTTGCAAAAACAACAGGTGGGGATATTGATGTTTGGTCACAGAAATACGACATCGCTTTATTTTGACCAAGGTGAGTTAAAGAAAGATTCGAGTTCTAGCCCGCTGTTGGGATTTTCTCAAATGCTTGACATGGTGATTGAAGCGAAGAGCGGCTTAAACCGAGAAAAGCTAGCGGATGCCATATTCAAAGCACGTTATGAAAGACGTAAAGAAATATATCAGGTTGGTTATCGTGAAGCTGAAACTAATCATCCCAAATGGTTTCATTGCAACGCCCTGCGGGCTTTAGCTACTGCCAAAGATCCGGAATTAAGAAGTGATGAAATCAAGACTATTGCCACAGCTATTACTGAATCTACCGA
>JBCCSG010000123.1:0-18080 GCA_039200565.1 Cyanobacteria bacterium P01_D01_bin.50
ATGTGCCAGTTGCATAAGTCCTGTAAATGATATTTTTTGATCGTCATTACCCTAACTAAATAAGACTTGAGCTATTAGCCTCGGAATCAATTCCGAGGCGGTTATCGGAGAGGCTTTGCGAATAATGTAATCCCTAATTAATAATTAAAAATTACTTCTTGATTTCCTCAAGTTGCTTGTTTAGTTCTTCAAGTTGCTTATTCTTCTCTTCTTCTTTCAAGTCTTTGTTAGATTCAACTTCTGCTATTTTCTTCGCAATTTCAAGTTCGCGAATTGTATCCCAAGTTTTATCTTCAGCGGGAACAAATTTTTTCCATCCTAGTGGAGAGAGAACTTTTTCGTCTTTATAGTTGTAGAAGAAGTCTTTAATTTTCTTTTTGAGATCTTCTGATAAATCCTTACGATAAGCAATAGGATCGCTAGGAATTAGTGCGGATGTCCAGATTACTTCAATATTCTTGCGAGCTTTGGGGTTGGTTTCTTCTAAACGAGCCAAAGATTCGCTGTTGTTGGTAGCGACATCTACTTGATTGTTGGCTACAGCTAAAGCGGTTGCTTCGTGACTACCAGAGAAGATTAAACGCTTGAAGGCTTCTTTAGGATTAACGCCATTCTGAGCAAATACATAGAAGCTGGGAACTAAGAATCCAGAGGTGGAGTTGGGATCGTTGAATGCGAAGGTGAGATCCTTGGAATTCTTGATTACATATTCATCACCCTTGTTTTCGCCTAATGCTTTTGCTTCAGTAGCAACTTTGTTTTCTTTGTTAGTAATTAGGTGAGATACGTAACCTTGGCTTCCATCATCGTTAACAGTCTGAGCAAATACTTCAGCGTTGGATCTTCTAGCAGCTTCAACGTAAGACTTACCACCATACCAAGCAATTTGAACATCTCCAGCTTTCATTGCTTCGATTACACCAGCATATTGAGTAACGAAGAAAGGCTTAACGGGTATTCCAACTTGCTTTTCCATCTCCTTAATCAAAGGTTCCCAAATAGGCTTCTGATTAGCCTGGGATTCTGTCGAGATGATACCAAACTTAATTTCGCTAACTTCTAAAGGCTTATCAGTAGAAGGAGTGCAAGCAGCGAAAACTATGGAACCTGTCAAAGCCAAGGCGAAGAAGCCAGCGCGCTGAATTAAAGAACGTCTCTTCATTGTTTATTCCTAGAGAATAGTATTTTTACGTAGGTAAAATTATTTAATTCGGACAAAGATTACCCCAACTCACCATGTCCTTTCATTACGAGTTCGTCCGCCGCTGCACCATAAATTTCTTCGAGCTTGTCGTTATTCAGTTCTACGGTTGCACCATCAAACATTACTGTACCCTTTCTCAGGGCAATAGCACGGTTGCAATAACTACGTACAATTTGAATTTGATGTAAAGAAGTTACTACTGTAATTCCATTTTGTCGATTTAGTTCAACTAGCAATTCCATCACCTTGCGAGAAGATTCTGGATCTAAAGAAGCGATGGGTTCATCTGCAAGAATGATTTTCGCACCTTGTACCAAACAGCGAGCGATCGCCACTCGTTGTTGTTGCCCTCCGGAAAGCATGGAAGCCCGTTTGTAAGCTTGTTCCAGGATTCCGACTCGTTCGAGTGCGGCAAGGGCTTGCAATTTTTCTTCTTTGCTAAATAGATGAAATACCGAACTGAATACAGACAATCGCGACAGATTCCCAACCAGAACATTTTCAATTACAGTTAAGCGATTTACCAAATTGAACTGCTGAAAAATGCAGCCTATCTGACTTCTTAGAGACCTAATTTTTGAATGAAAATGTCCATCAGTTTGTAAAGCTGTCCCAAAGATAGTAATACTACCGGAATCACCACTATGCAAACCATTGAGATGGCGCAATAATGTAGATTTTCCGGAGCCAGAAGCACCAACAAGGGCAACCATTTCACCCTCTCTTATAGTGCAGGATACATTTTTAAGTGCTGGCTTACCTTTGAAACTTTTCGACAAATCAGTAACTTCGATTGCAACCGTAGTAGTCATTTTTTACAATTTAGATGTATCAGATTGAGAAATCGCCACGAACTATTAGTCTGCAACTGCAATTGTGTAGAGCAAGTAAAATTACTCAAAAATATATAAATTTGTGTTTATAACTCTTGACACGGAGTTATTTTTCTTTAAACACTTTGTTGTACATGAGCTATAAACTCAAATCTGAATGTTTTTTAATTTAACCTTACATGGTTAAAAGTAAATTATGAACTGTAAATTTGATAGTTAATTTTTCTCATGATGATACGCAATTTGCAATGGCGTCTAATACATTAGTGAAAGATTTTTATCTAAAATTTATCTAACATATATCAGTGATTAAACTTCGTTTTTTTACGTAAGCATTAAAATAGATATATTAATGAGTTAATTTTGTTTAAGAATAAAGTACATATATCCAAGCAAGTTATTTTTAGATAAGCTTAAAAACCTACTCCCAAATACAAAAAATAAACCACCAAAAAATAAAATATATTTGAGTTTTTTTTTGTCGAATGTTCTAGGAAATACACCAAACGGTAGATGATATCTGATAGATTCAGTACAGATAACTCAAGGAAGGAATTGAACAAACAAGCCTGATGATAAGCAGTAAATCCTTGAAATGTAAATGACTCCACGATTAGTTTTAAGTGATGATGTTAAGTATGCAATCGGAGGCGGAGCACCTCAATTATAAGGGGTGAATACTGTATTAGGCAAACCTTGTTGTGTCAGTAGCTTTGAAAAGAAGTAAGCATTTACCAAACTCTATAATATTTAATCCAGTGTCTGTTAAAGACAATGGTATTAGATGAATATAAATAGAGTAGTCTCCAAAAAAAGCTGCTTCTTGACTAATTGGCCACACTACAATTCCTGGTGTGAGATATCTACCCTTGTACAAATCAGGGAATTTCCCATCGGAGATGATAGATACTTATCTATACCGCAGAAAACTTCCCCAAATTCCAATAGTGTGAGGAGACAAATTAAAATGACTAAGCTGTTGCTAAACGTATTGAAGTTAAGCCCAGTTGCTTTCGCTGCGACTTTATTTATTTCCAACGGTGCTTTCGCTGCTGAACAGAAGTTTACCTCCGTTGATGAATTAGCTCAGGTAACTTCCGTAGATCAGTTGTCTGACGTTTACCCTTCTCACTGGGCATTTCAATCAGTAAAATCCTTAGTTGAGCGCTACGGTTGTGTAGCAGGTTACCCTGATGGAACTTTCAAGGGTAATCGCGGCATGAGCCGTTATGAGTTTGCTGCTCTGTTAAACGGTTGCTTAGATCGCATCACCCAGTTAATCGCTGAAAACGGTAACGGTGTAGATATGGCTACCGTTAACAAGCTCAAGCAAGAGTTCCAAGGCGAATTGGCTACTCTACGTGGTAAGGTTGACGGTTTAGATTACCGTACCTCTGAATTGGAAGCTAACCAGTTCTCCAGCACCACCAAGTTAAAGGGTGAAGCAATCTTCGCTGTTTCCGATGTTTTCGGTGGCGAAGATACCAATGCTGGAGACAACTTCAAAACCATTCTTAGCAACCGCGTTCGCTTGAAGCTTTCTAGCAGCTTCAATGGTAACGACAAGTTGTCTCTTCGTTTGCAATCTCGCAACACTCCTAAAATCAAAGCTGCTGGTAACATGAGCCGCTTGGGCTTTGATGGTGACAACGAAAACAACGTTGAAATCGACAAGTTGAACTACACCTTCAAGCCTAGCAAGAAGCTCAGCGTTAAGATTGATGCTGTTGGAGCTGAAATGCAAGGTAACGTTAACACCTTCAACCCTGTATTCAAGAGCAGTGGTTCTGGTGCTATCTCTCGCTATGGACGCTTCAACCCCGTCTACCGTGTAGCTAACGGCCAAAGCGCTGTTACCGTTAAGTACGGTAGCAAGAAGTCTCTTTTAGGCTTAGCTGCTGGTTATGTTGCTAACAATGCTCAAGATTCCAGCAAAGGTCTTTTCGAGGGAGATGAAACCTTCTTCGGTCAGGTTGAATTCAAACCTAGCAAGAAGTTAAACCTTGGTTTTGCTTATGCTAATGCTAGCAAAACTACCTATGTTGATAGTGGCAGCACTAAGCTTGACGGCATCATTGGTAGCACAGGCTCTGGTAATGCTAACAAACCTTTTGGTACCGTTGATACCAATGCTAACTACTACAGCTTCTTAGCTAGCTACAAGCTGAACAAGAAGACCACTCTTGCTGGTTGGTACGGTATAGCTGATGCAAGCCGCGAAGACGGTACAGCAGGTAGCGCAGACATCAACTACTGGGCTGCTAGTTTAGGTATCAAAGATGTCGGCGCTAAGGGTAACACCTTGGGTGTTATCTTCGGTCAGCCTCCTAAAGTAACTGGTGGTAGCGGAACTTTCAACGAAGATACCAACGGTACCTCCTATCACTTAGAAGGTCTTTACAAGATGAAGGTTAACGATAGAATCACTGTTACACCTGGTGTCTTGGCTATCTTCAACCCCGAGCATGACAACTCTAGAGACACCGTTTTAGTTGGTACAATTCGTACTACCTTCAAGTTCTAATTGAGTTAGTCTGACCTAGAGGTGCGGCGCTCCCGCGCCTCTATCTTATGATGAGGAATAAGAGTTCCATAGATGTAGAAGAGAGAGATCGTAGATTCTCTCCTAATACAGATAAGGACACCTGGCAAAAGTTTTAAATCCAAGGCAATTATTCATATGCGTGCAGACATCTAATATTACTTTGGGTTAGATGAATGCAACTAAATTATTTCCAGGGAGGACTTTTTTATGTTTTGTGACAAGTGTAAGAATATCAGGACTCATGTATAAACCCATTTTCGATGGGACTAAGGGGACTTTACGGTTATCTTTCAAAGATTGGAAATTCAAGATTATATACAAGTTCTGAATAGATTTAATGCTTTTAGTCTTTCTGAGTTAACTTAATCTGCAACCTTTTACTTCATTTCCTAAAACGTGCAATACAAATTATCTCTTGAAAGATGGTTTTCATTCCACGAAGAAAGTAGATGTATTGTTTTGAAAAACGAACTCCAATATTCAATCAACTTTAATGTTTTTTACAAGTTTTGCTACTTAATAAGTAGCTACAAGTATGGGACACAAAATAGTTCATTTCAAAATGTGTCCAAAGTTTCTTCTCACTCACACGGTAAAGGCATAAGGGATTATCCCTTTTATGCCTTTTTTCTTGTTTGAAATTCTTTATTTAAAGATAATTGATAAACCCTAATCTTAACAGCATACCTTTCAAATAGGCTTCCAGAAGAATTTCACCATCAAGGATGAAAAGCAACCACACCATTCACTACTCACCACTCATATCATGTCCAGTTAAACAGTTATCATATCTGTGAGGGTTAAGTAATCAGTAATGAGTAATGAGTAATTAGTAGTAGGTGATAAGCGCCATCTTTTCAATAGGGTTATATAGTAAGTAATTAACTGGACTTGGTATCACTCTTCACTACTCACTTTTAAATGAAGTATGAAAGTAAACTTGATTACAATTATCCAATTAAAAAAAAAGATGTTTCTCAGACGGTAAAACCACCTACAGAAACATCCTCAAATTCCAATAATGTGATGATGTAAGTCTAACTCATTACCCTTAAGGCTTCAATGTCTTAAGCAAAACAAATATGATGAGAATTTCCTGAGAAAAAGCAAGGAAAAAATTAATAATGGGCAATTGGTAATTAAAACAACCAAACAGCGAACAGTTTTTATTGTTAACTGTTCACTGTTATTAGAATGGTGCGTTACGGCATTATCAAAAATTTAACCTCAATAATACATACGAGAGAGCCGTAACAGCACCCTACAAGTTCGCTGTCATGGTACTGTTATTAGAATGGTACGTTACGGCATTATCAAAAATTTAACCTCAATAATACATACGAGAGAGCCGTAACAGCACCCTACAAGTCATGGTACTGCTCACTGATTCTCAGATTTTCGCTTTTATTAGTCCAATTTGCTTATCGTAATTAGCTAGTTGCTCTTGTAAATCTTTCCAGCTAACCCCTTCTAAGTTAGGCAGTACTACGTGGGCTTTACCTACTCGCTCATTTGGCCCTAATCCTACTACTTTCATCCCAGCTGCTATTCCTGCTTCTATTCCTGCTGTCGCGTCTTCTACGACGATACAGTTTTGAGGTGATACTCCTAGTTTTTCTGCGGCGAAGAGAAATAAATCCGGTGCTGGCTTGGATTTAGTTACACTATAACCGTCGGCGATCGCCATAAATTTGTCGGCGATTTCCAAGCGTTCAATTACTGTGCGAGCGTTTTTACTTGAGGAACCTAAAGCTATCTTAATACCCGCTGCTTGCAATTCTTCGAGTAAGGAAGCTACTCCCGGAAGCAAATCCTTGGGGGTGATGCTTTGCATCAGTTCTACGTAGTAATTATTTTTACGCTCCATCATGTCCTGTATTTGCTCTTCAGTGGCAGGACGACCTTTTAAAATTCCCAATAAGGATTCTCTACGCGGCACTCCTCGTAAGGCTTCGTTGGCTTCGCGATCGAAGGGAATTCCTTCTTCATCTGCTAGCTTTTTCCAAGCTAGATAGTGAAATTCAGAAGTATCTGTTATTACTCCGTCTAGGTCAAAAATAATTCCTTCAGTGGGAGTGGAAGATTCAGAAACAGAAGAAGTTGAAGTTTCAGAGGAGGGAGAAATAGGAGTAGTGGGAGAGAGGGGGATAACTTCACCTTGAGTGCTTTCATCTCCTTCAGAAGCATTTAAATCAACTTGATACCAGCGATCGCGCCATTGCAAACGGAATTTCAAGCGTTTCCAGTGGGAGGGAAGATTGGGATCGGCAGTAAGTCCGTTTTCTGTAATTCTTATTCCAGCAAATCCGAAAACTACTGTTTGCCATACTCCACCCGCGCTTGCTGCATGAATTCCCTGATTTGCATTCTTGCGAACATTGTCTAAATCTACTAGAGCAGCACGCATAAAGTGAGTGTAAGCTTCGGTGGATTTATTCAGGTCGCAAGCTATGATAGCATTGATTGCTGGACCCAAGGAGGAACCATAAATGTGGTCGGTACGAAGTGTATAATAATCCCAGTTGGCAGCGAGAGTTTTCAGGCTAAAACGATCGCGCATTAAATACAACATCATTAATACGTCTGGCTGTTTGAGAACCTGGGTAGCTTGAGTTTCTTCAACTCCCAAAACACCTTGCATCGATTTAGTGCGGGGTTCGTAATCATCGAAATTGATGTATTCTAAATCGAAAAAGCCGTCAAACTGTTCGATTAATCCGCTTTCTAGGTTCTGATTTAAGTAGATATTGTCAGCGATGAAAGCAAAATTTTTCAATTTTTCAGGAACTATATTTAGCTTCACTGCCAATTGTGTAGCTTTTTCGGGATAAGTTTTTGTCAACCATTCCCATAACACTTTAGCAGTACGTAAATGCCACTGCACCATTACGTTAGTAAAGGCATTGTTATCAACGCGTTCGTGATTTTCATCAGGTCCGATAACGTCTAAAATATCGTAATTTTGACGCTCTTCGTTCCATTTTACGCGACTTTCCCAGAATATCGCTGTATCTAAAATAATTTCTGCACCGTAGTCGCGCATCCATTGATGATCGCCGGTATTCTGCCAATAGTTCCAAACTCCGTAGGCGATATCTGCATTTATATGTATTTCTAAATCTCCACACCAAATACGGACTAATTTACCATTAGGATCTGGTACCCATTTAGGAGTTACTTCGTCGCCGGTGGTGGCACTTTCCCAAGCAAACATTGCTCCCTTGTACCCCATATCTTGGGCTTTGCGTCTTGCTCCCGGTAGGGTATGGTAACGGTAGTTGAGCAGATTCCGCGCTAATGCTGGTTGAGTAAAGGTAAGTAAGGGAAGAATAAAAATTTCCGTATCCCAAAAAATGTGTCCGCGATATTCAAAACCGGAAAGAGTTTTGGGAGGAATACTAACTTTATCGTCGTGACGCGGTGTTGCTACTAGAATTTGGAAGATATTGTAACGAACACTCAATTGTGCTTTTTCATCACCTTCAATAATGATGTCGCTATCTAGCCATACTCTTTCCCATGCTGCGATATGAGTGGCTAATAATGTGCTATAGCTTGGTGCTTCCACCAAGTCAATCAAGGCGATTTCTGCTGGTGTTGATGTTTCTCGCGAAGTGTAAGCAGTGACAATTTTTTCTACACTTACCGTTTCTCCCTCTCGGATGTGGAATTGTTTTGTCAGTTGGGAACTGCATTCAAATTCACGGGCAAAGTTATCGGCTTCATTTTCTACCACTAACTTGGCAGCCATTCCCAATTCAATTCCTGAATGCAAAGTTTTACCATGCAGCCAAATTATTTTATCGGTACCGCCTTCTTTGAGAGTCTGCCAATGTTCGATTCCCTGGGTATGAGGCTGGCTTTCAAAACCAGCAGTAACTTCAATTTCTCCGGCATAATCTAGGGAAGTAATTTCACAGCGAATCGCTAAAACATGTTGACTCGCTAAAGAAACAAAACGCTCGAAGTGCAATTCTACAGTATGCCCTGATGGCGACTTCCAACGAACATCACGGCTAAGGATACCCAAGCGCATATCTAATTGACGCTTGTATTCGAGTATCTCCCCGCTATCCATACGAAAAGTTTCGCCAGCTATCTTAATTGTTAAAGGTAGCCAATTCGGACAATTTACGAGTTCTGTTGCAGCGATCGCTACATCATCGTATACACCATTAATAATTGTTCCTGCGCGATCGTGGATATATCCTTCTTCAAAACTCCCTCGTACTCCTAAATAACCATTACCGATAGTGAAAACAGTTTCTTGATGATGTAACTCTGATGGATTAAAGCTTGTTTCTATTACCTTCCAGCCTGGATCGTCATTCAGTCGCTGGTTTTGTTGAGAATTGTTAACTGATAAGCTTAACATTATTTATAGAACCTCGGTTCGCCTTGTACTGTGTTGGGATAGGTATAAATTGGATTTACCAGAAATATTTGTGGCGATTTAATTTTTCTCTCGCCATTTAACATGAATGCAGCAAGAATGCTTGGAAGCGGCATTCATCTAAAACCTTTAACCGCAATCTCCCTCTATAGGATAGATTTGCTTAAGAACTTGTTCCCAAACCAGGAAATGCAGAAAAAGATACTAATTGACACATTTGCTTACCAAACGTACAAAACTATACGTTTCGGATACAATCTGTCATATGTTTCCAGTATCTGGATTGAGCAACCGGAATTTTTCGTATTGTATGGCTTAGAGTATTTAAACGCCATATGTATGAGTTGAGATTACGACATTTTTCTTCAAAATTTGACTTCTTTCGACAAAAAAACTTAATTTGCTGAAAAATACTGTGGGAATTTTTGCGATCTTAATTATGAAGAATTTATTTGAACAAGTAATCAAACTCCGGAAAATATGTATTCTAAGCCTTGCTACTAACTTAACTTTTACCAATAGTTACTATACAGCAAAAGCTATACCAGTAACTTGCGGCTTTCAACCAATTGTTAGAGCTGCTGGAATAACAGTTTACTATAAAAATCGCCAAGGTAGTAAAAAAGAATATATAACTGTAATTCAAGCTACAAAAGCGAATATAGAAAATCTAACTGGTGCTGTTGAAAGCGTTCGAGCAAGTAGAGTAAGAAAAAAATTACTGACTCAATTTTGGCAAGACGCTGTTAATAGTAATACATCAACTCGCAAAGCAAGAATTGTAATTAACGGTACATTTTTTTCTACCAAACAAGACCCTACAGGAATCGCCTTTGGTTTAAAGGCGCGTGGTAAAATCATTACCTATGGTTACGGCATAGCCAATGAATATCCGGGAGAAATTCGCACGTTTTCTTTTAATCCTCTAGCTGGTGTTGCTAGTATCCAAGCTTATTCTACTGAGTCATTCCGACGCTTTCCGGAAGTAGTTGGCGCACTTGATGCAAATGCGAATAAAGCTGCGACGAAGTATTTACCTAGAACCTTTGTCGGCGTGCGAGATGATGACGGCGATCGTTTAAATGAAACAGTTATATTTTATTCGAGTAATTATGCTCGTCAAGTAGATGCGAGGAATGCCTTGGAATGTTTCGGTGCAAATGCGATCGCGATGTTAGATGGTGGTGGGAGTACCGGAATTATTGTAGATGGGAAACCTTTGATAGGTAGAGCGCGTAGAATTCCTCATGCTCTAGCGGTTTATGAGGGGAGATGAGGGAGAGGGGGTAGAGGGGGAAGAGATGTAATATATTTTTGTAGGGTGTGTGACGCGTGAGATAAATAAGGCTGTGAGAGAAATTAAAGGCTTTCGCGTCACGCACCAACTGCTGATTGCAAGCAAAAATCACGCTACCGTATCACGGGAGAAAATCCGTAATTTCTAATTTTAAACCAAAACGGAATTTTTAATCGGTTCAGCAACCTATTGAGACATTAATCTACAAACAACAAGACTCTAATCTTAGTGTTGAAGAAGAAAAAGAATTAGATAAATATGAAGAATTAGATGATTATCTTAGTTTTGTGAACCGGATTATAAGAAATAATTTATTATACAAGTAATCTTTCTTTTACTTTCTTTTTATTACTCAGTATATAATATAAACAAAAGTGTCAGAGCAAGTTTATAGCTCTGGTGATATTACCATTGCCCTCAATAGTTTAAGGGTTATTTTTCAACGCTTCTACTAAGTTTCTATGAGCAGATTGATCTACTTGGTATATATTTTGATTAGCTTTTATCTTGATTAAGCTATTCAAATAAACTCCACCGGTAAGTTTGCGAAATAACTTACCCATTCCTGATAGAGATTGTTTACCAGTGTTTTGCTGCAAATTACCCTTCTGAATAGTTCCATTATTGCCTTGATTCGCTATGAAGCGAAGCACTTGTTTTAACTCTGGGTTTTGAAAAGCTTTTATAAAGTCGGTTTCAGAAGGTATCATCTGATTATGATTTGGAACTATATTAGGAGAATTTGGCTGTGCTTGAGCAGAATTTAACTGTAATATAGCTGCCATCCGCTCGGCTTCAACTAAGGTATCTGTTTCAATTACTTGCCCAGAAGGTAGTGTAAATTTTATTGTCATTTTGTTTTAGTTTCTTTATAAATAATTTTATATGCTAATCTTATCACGAAGTAAAAATAAACTAAAAGCTTTTTTTTTATTTATAAAATTAAAGTTCCCCAAACTTGTCATCTACAGCCTGAAATAACGCTATTAAAATAATTTAAGACAACATATATATAATTAAAGCTCAACTGAATTGAGAATTAATCAAAAAGAATGTATACTTTTTCTTTATAAATAAAATAAAGTAGAGGATTATCGGTTTGTCTACCAGTCGTTATCATCAAGTGCGTCAACGCGCTAATTTTCTATGCGAGTACTGTCACGCATCGGAAAAATGGCAATATGTCACCTTTGATGTCGATCATGTGATTCCTTTGGGTAGGGGTGGTTCCGATTCCGTCGATAATCTGGCTTTAGCTTGTTTTCATTGCAATCGACAAAAATCAAATAAGCAATTAGGGTTTGCTGATGATTCGATAACGCAAGTCTATTTGTTTAATCCTCGTACTGATTTGTGGGAAGAACACTTTATACGCAGATACTTTGAGAATTATTGGTTTGACACCTGTAGGACGAGCTACAATTACACAACTTTCACTTAATAGAGAAAGGATAATTAATATTCGTGCTGCTGATAAAGAGGTTGGACGACATCCACCAGCAAGTGACCTAATTCAAAACAAAAGTTAGCGAAATGGCTATCACTTACAAGCTTAGACAAGTTTTGGATAAATCGAGATTTAAAATAAAAATTATGAAAGCTCCGTGCTTAAAAGTAACTTTAACTGAAAAAATAGTCTTTTGAAATGGACTTTCGCTATTAGACTTGGACTTGCAGTCCAAGGCGGATTTGTTTATTCCACAACCATCACAAATTACCTTACCAAATCAATTTACATTACAATAAATGTACATTTAATTTAAATCATAGGTATAACAATGAAAACCGAACGCGAAAGAAAAGAAATCATCGATTCTATCAATGTCATGTTAAACCAAGCATATGATAATACTTTAGACGAAGTTTTTGAATTACTAAAAAAAATCGAAGATGCAGAAGATGAAAATGATTTGAAAGCTTACGATGAAGGAAAAAAAGATATACAGAAGAATGGTACTGTATCTTGGGAAGAAGTTAAACAAGAAATCCAAGAAATAAAAAAGGATGTGGCGTGATTTACGAAATTAAAATTTCTAAGAGTGCATCTAAACAGATTAAAAAGTTACCATCAGAAATACAAGAGCGCATACAGGTTAAAATTAATAGTCTAGCTATAGAACCTCGTCCAGATGGAGTAAAAAAACTTAAAGGTAGAGAAAACGGTTATCGTTTTCGAGTGGGGGATTATCGTATTTTATATGATGTTTTTGATGATGTTTTATTAGTCATTGTCGTAGAAGTTGGACATCGTAGCAATATTTATAAAGATAAAAGTTAATCTTCCTGTTCGCATTGTTTTTCAATGGCTTCATACATTAATTGAAGTCTCCAAAACATCAAATTATCAAAAATGCCTAACAGTAGTTACAAAAACATCGGTACTGTTGCAAAAGAATTTCAAATCAAATATATCCGAGATGATTTTATCGTCGAAACGGAATTTAATCTCAGTGAGATTTTCCGCCAAGAATTAGAATTAGTCCTCAATGAAGGAGTTGTGGATAATTCCGAAAGCGCAATTTGCGAAAATATTATTTATCCGATTTTGAAATAAGTTTGGAAATTGTATCGAACTAACTTTGTAATTTAGAGTCATCAAGCGTTAAATTATGCGGAGTTCCTGATTATGTTTTGCTGCGATTAATTATGTTTTCCAACAGTGCGAATTACAATTAGAGAATGGGGAATAGGGAATAGGGAATAGGGAATAGGGAATAGGGAATAGGGAATAGGGAATAGTAAAAATTTGAATTTAATTTGCAATTTTACAAAATGAAAATATTATCAATCATCTGTACAACAGGATTTACAATTACTACGATCGCGATGTTATCTGCTTGTGGCGATCGCACTACTATAGAAGCTTGCAACATCATTGAAATCGAAGATGCTGAAGTTGAAGTTGATTTCGGCGATGTTGATATTGAGCGCGGGGAAGTCGAAATGCTTTGTGGTGAAAAACTTGTTGATGTCACTTGGGGACAATTTCGCCAAAAACTTCGTATAGATCCCGGTAGATACAAGAATAATTTAGAAGCTTTTAAGCGACAGGTAACATGTGTCAGAGATAAACGTTCGAGGAGAAAAGAAGTATTGTGTCAATCTCCTAATACTAGGGATTTTGTTGCTTTGAATTTTAGTTATGATGATTAATTTCAGGAAGATTAAATATTTTGGTTCAACCTCATCTTCCACGGAGACGTAGCACTGCTACGTCTCTACATTTTTTTTGGTTTATGAATTAAATTAGTTTGTATTTTACGAAATACATGATACTATAAAAATATAATCGGAATAGGTGCGCCCATATATGGGGTGTTTTCGAGAAAACTAAGAGATGAAAACAAGCCAAAAGCAATATTTACCGCACCAAAAGCATTTCATTACCACCCTTCTGAAACTCATAATCAACCTTCCTTACTTCAACTTGGAAGCCACGAGCATTTAATTGATTAATTACAGCTTGGAGATGGGGAGAAGCTTCGCCACTAAATTGAGTTACTACAGGAAAGACGCGCACTTCTGAAGCCACTCGCCGCATTTCCACAATTGAGGAAACATGAAAATCGGCGGATAATATATTGGAATAGGTAAACAAAAAATGAGCGCATAAAGCTAGATTGAACTCACCATCGCCAAAGGGAAGATTTGGTAATTCCGATTTAACGTAGCGTTTTTGTGAAATACCTTGTGGATAATCGGCGAGAAACTTTTTCATCGCAGCCATTCTCACTTCTCCTAATTCATCGGGAGAAGCAATATCTTGCCAAACGAACTTATCTGGAGTGGCTTTCACTCCTTCGACTATCTTGGAATAAGTTTGTTGAATACGACTTTGAATTTCGCGAGATGTGAATTGATATATGGGATCGCAAGATATAACTTTACAACCGAGTTGCGTCATCTCAATATTAAAACTCGAAGGTCCGCCACCGCAATCAAGTATATTTAACTTGAGATCGTCTGACGTTAAATCAAACATCTTGACGTATTCATCAAAACAACGTCCCCAGGGAACTACATTTTCGAGTTTTACAACCATGTTATGGATTCGGATATAAGTTAGGAGTGAGGAGTTATGAGTTATGAGTTAAAAGATATAAATCGAGAGTTATAAATTAAAAACTTTAGTTAATTCCTAATTCTCAACTCCTCACTCCTAACTCCTAACTCCTAACTATTTAATAAGTTGGAACAGAAGAATCGATCTCTTTACTCCAAGCGGTGATACCACCTTTAACGTTAGTACCTTCAATTCCAGCTTGTTTGAGAATTCCTAAAGCTTTCGCGGAACGTCCACCCATTTTACAATGAGCTATAAGACGATGACCGTTGAGCATTTCTTTAACTTTTTCAACACCAGAGCCATTTTCGATTTCCCCTAAAGGAATTAAAACGGAACCGGGAATCTGAGCAATTTCGTATTCGTGGGGATTGCGAACATCTAACAGTACAAAATCGTTTGCACCGCTATCAATTAAATCTTTCAAATCCCTGACAGTCATCTCTGTAATATCCATTTGCTGTTGCGCCTCTTGTGCTTTGGCTTGGGGAATACCGCAGAACTGTTCGTAGTCTATCAGTTTTTCGATGACCGGACGCACAGGATTTGGACGTAATTTCAATTCCCGGAAACTCATATCAAGAGCATTGTATAACATCAAGCGTCCGCTGAGGGTATTACCTTGACCGATGATAATTTTTACCGTTTCCGTTGCTTGAATAGTGCCAATAATTCCGCACAAAACGCCCAAAACTCCACCCTCTGCACAGGAAGGAACCATTCCCGGCGGTGGTGGCTCGGGGTATAAATCGCGATAGTTGGGACCACCCTCGTAGTTAAATACCGTAGCTTGTCCTTCAAAGCGGAAAATTGAACCGTAAACGTTGGGTTTATCTAATAACACGCAAGCATCGTTTACTAAATACCGCGTCGGGAAGTTATCGGTACCATCCACCACGACATCATAGGGTTTGAGGATATCGAGGGCATTTTCGCTACTAATGCGCGTTTCGTACAAATCAACCTGACAATCCGGGTTAATCTCGTGAATGCGGTTTTTTGCAGATTCAATCTTAGGTTTACCTACCCAAGAAGTACCGTGAATCACCTGACGTTGTAAATTTGAATTATCGACAACATCGAAATCAACAATACCGATACGTCCGATACCAGCAGCAGCTAAATATAATAGTAACGGCGAACCTAGTCCACCAGTACCAATACATAAAACAGCTGCAGCCTTCAAACGCTTTTGTCCCTCCAACCCAACTTCAGGTAAAATCAGGTGGCGGGAATAGCGTTCGTAATCGTCCTTCGTCAGTTGGATTTCATCCAAGTTGGGATTGAGCATAACAAATTGGGACTTGGAGGAGCAGACTTTTTATCCTACCGAATAATGGGATAATTCGGAATTCATAATTAGTAATTCGTAATTATTAATTAAATGTGGGGAATAGTTAGGAGTTAGGAGTTAGGAGTTAGTAGTTAGGAGTTAGGAGTTAGGGATTTTGAATTATCCCCTTGTCTCCCCATCTCCCCATCTCCCCTTCTCACAACTTCGGGTACAAATACAGAATTTTCATCAAGTACCCAACTGTTGATATCTCCTGCTTGACCTTTTTGTACGGAAACGATGATATAAGAATATTCTTGCCAAGCACAGTTACGGTCAAATTCTGAGGGGATGGCGGGATAATCGGGATGGGAATGGAAAATGCCTATAATATTCAGATTGCGTTCTCTAGCAGATTTTTGAAGTTGTAACATATCTTGGGGTGCGATTGTATATCTGCGTTTTTTGCTGTATGTTATGTCATCTTTGGGAAAATCACCTGCTGTTTCACAATTCCAAGCGTTTTCGGTGGGGATGATTTCAACAACCGTTTTGCGATCGCCATTTATATCACCTAATATGACACCGCAACATTCTTCTGGATAAGTGCTTTCGGCGTGAGATTTAATGATTTGTAAGTGTTCTTTGTTAAGCTGAATCATTTTCATACTGTAATATCATGTCCCCTTAAACACTGATCGTATCCATGGGAATTGGTAAGTGGTAATGAAAAAACCTATTAGCTTTTTTAGGAATTAATTAGCCAAACTTGATATTACTATAAACAAAAAAATCAGAAATTTGTGTGGTACTTACGTGAGTTTCTGGTATTAAAGAAAAGTATCATTCAACTTAATGTAGCAATAATTACTATAAATATTTTTGTACTGATTATTTAATTTACCTGTAATTCTCCTATTAATTCCGAGTAAGATAGAGATATAAATCTTTGAATCACAGATTATATAGGTTTTTTACTTTTTTATTTGAATTTGTTTTTTGTTATTATCTACATCCTTTAATTTCAATTTAATGATTTTGGACTCCTTTTATTAAGCCAAAAAATATACAGTTAACATTCTGACGCGCAAATTATACGTAATTTTCTATAAAAACAAAAATACGGGATTTTTCTCAGGTTAATTTTCAAAAATAGCAATTACAGTTGAGAAATATCAAAAAAACAACTTATATGCTAATCCGAATAAGCTTGTTGTCTCTGATTTGTCTAACGGTTATTGGCTGTCAAGTAAATGAACAAAGGAAAGAATCTAACAATTCACTCACTCAATCGCTAAGTACAGAAAAAAGTCAAAAGTCAGTAGAATCTGACTCAAAATCACTGCAAAGCTCAACAATAAAAGACGATAAACACATAGAGCAGAAAATTGCTACTGGAACTATCAATCCACTGAATAATACCGGTAGTTTTATGACTCTAACACCAACAGGACAGACTAATGCTTTGAATAACCCTATTTATACACTTCGTCTATACGCAAATGGAGAGTTAGTTGATAGTTTTTTAACAGTTTCAGGACGTACACATACACAAAATAGAAACCGCCACCAAAGTGGAACTGAAGCTCCGTTACCAGATGGGAAATATATGGTTGCTAAGTCTACTATTCCAGGAGCGATCGCCGAAGCAGGTGAGCTTTTTCTACCTATAGAACCTAGATTTAAAACAGGGCGTTCAGCTTTAGGTTTTCACGTAGATCCATCCTTTAATAAAGATAATGGAGAAGATGGTACAGCAGGGTGTATCGGGTTAATTGCTAGAGAAGATTTGGATAAATTGTTGAGCTTTGTTGGAAATTACCAACCTCAATTTCTTGATGTCAAAATTCAATATAATAATTACGCAAGTGAAACGATAAATTAAGTCCTGTTAGGTATTTAAAATCGGAACAATCCTATTTTTTTAGGTTGCTCCGATTTCTATTTGGGAAGCTGAAGAGGAGCAATGTGGATTTCATATTTCCCAGTAGTTAATTTCATCAATTTCGACGGGTTGTAGAGACGTAGCACTGCTACGTCTCCAGCAGTTTCCGCGAATATGCCAACCATTCAGAATTAATGATTTGGACTACTAGTAGTCTGTCCCATAAAATATGAAAGGTTTTCTTGCATAACCGCCTGGGGTTGCAAACCCCAGTCTAATAGCAAAAGTCGTCTTTAGACGACTGGGGAATACCCATCAAAATTAATGGGACAAAACACTAGTACAGCGCGGCTAAAATAAACCAACCATTCGTAAAACCTCTTCATCTTGGAAAAATAATACTTTTGACTTTTGACTTTTGACTTTTGACTTCCGCGCAGCGGTACTAGTAGTACATTTCATTAATTCTGATGGGTATAGAACAATAAATTTTTTTCTACCCCCTCTACCCCACGCCACTTGCTACAACGGAGGAAACCTCCGTGCACGCCGCAGTGGCTCCTCTCCCTCTTCTACCCCCTCCCTAA
>JBCCSG010000124.1:0-18074 GCA_039200565.1 Cyanobacteria bacterium P01_D01_bin.50
TCATTACCCACAGAATTAACAGATTCATCGCAACAAATTGCTTCTGGATGTTCTAGCAACACTGGCAGTAGTTTTGTCGTAACCGGCAGAGGTGGAATACCACATAACCCGAGTCAGTCTTTACATTTGAATAGTACTTGGTCCGATCTTCGCGATTTATCACAATATCGTAAACTAAATAATAATACTGTTGAAAATACACAAATATTAAATAAACCAGCCATTGTAGAAGCGACTGGTTTTATACGCAATGAGAAGGGAGAAATTGAACTTGTTGCTCTTGAAAATAAACCTTTGAGAAATGAACAAGTTCCTAACTGTAATCGCTAATATAATTATTATTTATTAGTGAATAGTTGTTACTCATAACTCCTAACTCCTAACTCCTAACTCCTAACTCCTAACTCCTAACTCATAACTCCCAACTCATAACTCCTAACTCCTAACTCCTAACTCCTAACTCCTAACTCTTTCGCAAAAATCACTACATAAATCTTTTGTTAAAAATGCTATCTCTAATATAGATAATAATTTACAACAATGATTAATCCCCGCGAAATCTACGATGTAATGTTAGATTACGGCACTAAAGATACTCAAATAAAAGAAATAATTATCGGTTTAACTTGGACTTTATGTATAGCAGAAAATGCGGGTTTATGTATGAGTCCAGGAATTGCAACTCGCACTTTACCTTTTTCAGGAACTTTAGTAAATAAATCAATTTCGGAATTAGCACCTTGGTTGCGATCGTGGAATCCTTATCAAGCGACTGTAGCAATGGCTGCAATTAATTCTGTAATCAATTCTTCTTCAAATTTACCCGATGCTGGTACAGTTTTATCTCCAGAAAGTTCAGCAAATTTAGCAGTATTTGAACATTTTTTACCTCAAATTCGCAATAAAAATGTTTGTGTAATAGGACGTTATCCGGGATTAAATAAATATGCTAAAGAAATGGAAATGAAAGTAATAGAACTGAATCCAGGACCAGAAGATTTTCCCGCACCAGCTTCGGAATATTTACTCCCAGAAGCCGAATGGGTATTTCTAACAGCAACTTCTATTGTAAATAAAACCTTTCCTCGTTTAGTTCAATTAGCAAGAAATTCTAAACTAGTATTAATGGGACCTACTCTTCCTTGGTTACCAGAATTGAAACAAATGGGAATTGATTATTTAGCAGGAATTAAAATTACTAATTTACCAGCATTAAGACAAACAGTAGCAGAAGGTGGAGGAGTCAGAATATTTGATACTGGGATTCAATATTCCGTAGTTAAAATTTAGGAGTTAAGAGTTAGTAAATACTAAGCTGCTACGTACTTAAGTTGTATATTATTCTATGAGGGTAGTAATGCTTCCAATTTTCTTTACTTTTGAATGCCAGACTTTTGACTTCCGCGCAGCGGTACTAGTTATTTACTAGGATATTATTATTGTTTTAGAACAATTGTTTTGATCTCAAATAAAGGGATTGACAAGCTAAAAGCCTTTCAGACGATGGACACTCTCTAAGGGAGATCCAAAAAATAAAATACCCAACCGTCGCGGTTGGGTATTTTATTACTTGGAAGTGCCTAAGATACAAACTAAAGACCAAGATTTTTGTATCTGTTAGCCTTTAAAACTCCCATTTTATCTGGGAGCAACGCGATGCCGGTGAACTCGGGCTTCTAAGCCACAGTATACTCATAAGCACCAACATCAGGTGCTGCAATTCCATCTCCATCTCCATCTTTATCTCGCTGTATACCATCTATATCGATAGATGCATAGTCAGGAATTAGATCTGAACCAATATCAATTGCAGCAGAAACAGAAGACAAACGGTAATCATTTGCTGCTGAATTTAAGAAACCAACTGTTGCAACCTGGATGTTATTCGTTTCTACAAATCCAGTTAGTCCAGTTCCTCCTTCGTAGAGTACTGAAAAGTCATCCGTAAACAAGTTGTTATCTAAAACTAAATCATTCGCATCTTCAATTAAACCATTGCGAAAGATAGGATCGGCAAAAATATTATTACGCACCAAGATATCAAAAGGTTTGTGCCCACCAGTAAAATCTGTCCCATCAATTACAATTGATTGAATATTATTAACAACCGTATTATTAATAACTTCAACATCGCTGACATTGCTAGTTACTTTTATCCCTACACCGCCATTTACACCCAAAATTCCATTATCGTATACAACATTGTTGTAAACACGAATATCTCTAACATCTCCTTTCCCTGGTACTTCATCAGCAATTACAATTCCATCTGCAGTGTTGTTGTAGACAAGATTGTTGTAAACATCAATGTTGAAAGTATTAGCGCGATTACCGTCTACATAGATAGCAGGACCGCCTCGATAACCTGCGTATGTACCAGATATTTGTGCCACATCCGTTACTATATTGTTGTGGACGGAACCATTACGAGAACCTGTTTTAATATCAATACCCTCACGTGTTCCTTCTTTAACAATATTGTTTGCAACTTCAAAACCATCAACACCCCAGATACTCAATGCTTCTTGAGTTCCTGTGGTATCTCCATTACCTGACCATCCCCAGTTAGCTCGTTCAATTGTATTACCCAGTATTTTGATATCGGAACTAGTGACTTCATTATTGCCTCCCCAGAAGTAAGTATCGGGCATAATGATAATACCTGAAGCACCACTCTCAAAAGTATGATTATTCTGTACAATCATATTATTTGCATCTCGCAGCGAAATACCAGCCCAAGATGTATTTTCAATCCGGAAACCATCTATAATCCAGTAACTTTTACCAGCAGACTGAATTACACCCTCTTTAAAGTCACCATTAATAGGGTCTGGGTCTTTTAGAATTACATTACCATTAGCTTTGAGGGTAATATGATCGAGGCCAATTCCTTCATAACCTGATTTATCAAGGGTTATTAATTCTGTATATGTACCAGGTTGTACTAAAATTGTATCTCCTGCTGTCACCGGAGAGTCTCTACTAACAGCATGGTTAATAGTTTTCCAAGGTTGTTGTTGTGTACCTGAATTATTATCGCTACCATTGGGCGAAACATAGTATGTAGAACCAACATTAGGATTTACTGCAACAAACTCTATATAGTCAAAGCGAGCAGGCCCATTTAAGTTAGACTGTGCTTCAATCTGGAAGGAATCGCCGTTTTGTAACTCTACAGCTAGATGGGTTACACTTTCAGTTATAGGTTCGGCAGAACCTAAGTCTTCATCCAATTGGAAGCTACGGCTCTGTCCACCAACAGTAACAGTTGCTGTAGATACATCATCATTGAAATAACCTACTTTTACTTGGTAAATTCCTGTTTCACCATCGAAAATACCCGCTACAGTTCCAGAACTTTGACCACTACCCACCAAAGAGATGTTTTCTCCAGCTGAAGCATCATTGTTTGATTCAACTCCAAAATTACCGAGTGGTTCAAATTCTTCAGCCTCATAACGCAAAGTTGTTTCTGTTTGAAGTGTAGCTTCAACAGGAATGAACTCTATATAGTCAAAGCGAGCTTTTTCAAATTCGTTAACATGTCCTTCAATCTGGAAAACATCACCAGGTTTTAATCCTATTATCGAATGGGTAAAACGAGATGTTTCCGCTTCTGAAATATTAGAAGCAACAGGAATATCTTCTTCAAATAAAAAGCTTTGACTTTGTCCTGCAACATTAACTGTAGCAGAGGAAACTCCTGATGCTTGGTCATAATAACCTACCTTTACTCGATAGGTTCCAGCCCCACCATCAAAAACACCTGTTGCGGTTCCAGACAATATATTATTCCCCTTATTCAGGAAAATATGGTTATTACCAGAAGAAGCATTATTGTATACAGTGTCATAACCAATCAGTTCTAAATCTTCAGCCTCGTAACGTAAGGTAGGCATTGAAGACATAGAATAATTCATTTGTGAGAGCGGATCTCCTTCCCATCCGTCATTAGCAACTAGTTGTGAAGAATCGAAACCCGGACTAAATGTTGTATCGGAACTATTCATAAGTATTTATCCAAGGAAAATGAGTTCGCGAATACACCCTTTTAACAATCGAACTTACGCAATTTAAAGAAGAGATTAAATATCCTGTGTTACAGTCCAGACATCAAATTCTCTCCAACTCTGATTAATGTTGCTCAAGTGCAATCACTTATTTTGGAATTCTATATTTATATACGTATATGTCAAGTGTTATTAATTACTATTTATCAAAGTCCCTCTGTTTGTAAAAAATTTGTAAAATTTTGCAGAATTTTACTGACTCGCTTCCGACAAGTCTGTGTGGGTTGGTGAAAAATACAGTGTGTATCTGCAAAGAAACAGGAATTGTTGCTTTTTCAGTGGTGAGGAAAATCTAGATTTATGAGTTTGCCTCTGTGTGGTCATTTGGGCTAAACCGCCATGGCCTAGATTTTGTGGAAAATATTTGTGGTGAGACAATTTATAAATTATATGGCGTTGCATAAATGTGGGATGAATTAATTCACATCTTGCACCATAAAAAACTGTAGTTACAATTATTACTAGTTATTTGACCTAGTTCTGAACCACCTGGGACTGTAAGTCCCCGCTCTTATACCAAAAGTCTATTAAAATTGACTAAAAATTGGATGGTGTATAACCAGTCAAATTTTTAATTATTGAATATATTTTGTAGTTAATTATTCGTAAGGTGCTTCCTTTGAGTTAAGCTGTTGTGCATTAAAAATGCACATCAAAGGTGAAAGATACGCCCCACGCTCCCCGGGAATGGGTTGGGGTTGAAATCACCTTCAAAATCATCCGCACCTGTACCATAAATGATTTCGGAAATACCAGCCCAAAAGCAAGTCGCCGCACACATTGCACAAGGCTCGCAGGTAGTGTAAAGTATATATCCCGATTCTAATGAAGCAGTTTTGAGACGGGTGGTTGATTTACGTATGACATTGACTTCGGCATGAGCCGTTGGATCTGCGTCGGATTCTACACTATTCCCGGCTTGTTCGACAATTTCGTTATCCTTGACAATTACCGCACCAAAAGGTGTTTTACTTTTCTCGGCTTCTGCGTTACGCCCAAAGGGCGTTTAGCTTTGCTAATCGCTATTTGCATTATTTCTTCTGGAGTCATGATCAATTAACAACAAGATTTATACAAGTTGAAATTACTGCTGTGACTAAAGCAAAGCTGAGGAAAACAAAAGAAGGTAATTCCTAAAGAATCCTTAAATATCTGTCCAAGAGCAATTAAAACGTAATTAGGAATTTACCATTATTGCTACTTTCCTCTCCCTTCCGGAAGGTAGAGGTTAGAGGTATGTTTCAGAGACTATTAAATCTAGGGAAGAAAAAAGATTGGGGATAAAATTCTCATAAATTGCGACTATATAATCATGAGGTTAATCAAAAGTTACCAATAACCCTAATACTGGGACATATACCTATAGCCATGATTGTAGACAATTTTCGGGCTAAATTACGCAAAGAAGCGCAACTTTGGCGAGATGAAGGAATAATACAGGATGGAGTGTACGAACAATTATCCCAACGATATCAATTTGATAGTTTGGATAATGTAGCCCGCGATCGCTTTATTTTCATTTTAATGGGAGTCGGTTGTATACTTGTAGGTCTGGGGGTAATTACTTTTGTTGCGGCAAATTGGCAAGCATGGTCGCGTGAAGTAAAATTAATTTTATTATTAAGTTTATTTTTCGCAACAAATATTATTGGTTTTTATCTTTGGAGAGAACCCGTATTAGATAATTCGGGAAAGAAAAGACGACAGCGTAAGCGAACATTTGGACATGGTTTATTACTTTTGGGTGGTTTGCTTTTAGGCGCAAATATGGCGTTTATGGCGCAAACATTCCATATTAGCGGTTCCGAGTACGAGCTGTATTTATTCTGGGGGCTTGGTGTTTTAGTAATGGCGTATAGCCTGTGCTTGGCTTCCTTGGGTGTATTTGCGTTTGTTTTGCTTAATATTGCATACTGGATGGGATTAGGAGAATTATCGAGTTCTTATGGTGATTTTTCTTTGGGGTTGCTAATACTAGAAAATATGCCTATTTTGTGGTTAGCGATGTTTGTACCTCTGGCATATTTATGTAAATCGCGGTGGATTTTTGCATTATCAACAATTGCTTTTGCTATTTCATTACAATTTAATTTAAATCGATATTCAACATCTTTGATTAAATTGTTTGTTTTTGCACTTCCACCAGCATTATTGTGGAGTTACGACGATTTACTGTTTCCCAAAGTTAATCACAGATGGTTTCAATCTATTGCGCGTAATTTAGCATTGTTGTTTTTCAGCATTTTATTTTATGTCCTTTCTTTCCAGGGATACTGGAAATCTTCAAGTTATTATTCTACCGATATCAACTCAATACCAAATTTATTTATATTATATTTGGGAATTCTCACGGCTTTAACTATATATCAATGGTTTCATTTATTGCGTCCAAAATCTAACCGCTCTAGTCAAGGAATAGATATTACTAATATTGGAATTAGTATCTTTGTTGTAATGGCAGCTTTTGCGCCGATATTGAGACAAGATACTTACATAACGCCAGTTTTAGAAATTTTTGTTTTCAATATACTTTTAGCATTATTAGCTTGCGGAATGATTCGTCAAGGATTGGAAGTTAATCAAAGAGGCGCTTTTTGGGGGGGAATGATATTGTTAACGTTGCAAATTATCACCCGGATGCTGGAATATGACACGGATTTATTATTTAAGTCTTTGGTTTTCGTATTGTGCGGAGTAGCTGTTATTAGCGCAGGGTTATGGTTTGAACGTCATTTAAATTCAGTCAGTAGTAAATAGCGAATAGTTAACAATTATCAACCATCAACCAATAACTAATCATGAAATCTCAACCTTTTCCCGATGAATCTTCAGAAAAACAAGTTATTCCTGATTTTAAAACAAATTCACCATCGAATAATAAACCAATACCAATTTTACGATTAGTAGTACCTTTATTAATCCAAGCGGGTTTAATTTTATCGATACCAGCCCAACCTGTTTATACTTATCTAACCGGTAGAACTGTAATTTTACAAACCGTACCTGTAGATCCTTACAATATATTGACTGGTTATTATCAAATCTTGCGTTACGACATTTCGACAAAAAGTACTTTAGAAAAACTTCCCGGCAGCAAAGATTTATTAAATAATGGTAATAGTTTTTATGTAATTCTCCAAGAAGTTAAATCAACTGGCGAGGGAATTCCCAAAGCTTGGAAACCATTACGGTTAAGTAAAAAACTTCCGAACTCCCTTCCCGATAACCAAGTAGCGTTGCAAGGTAAATATCAGTATGGATCTGTTAAATACGGTTTAGAAAAATATAATATCCCAGAAGACCAACGCAATCAAATTAATGACAATATATCTCGAGCTAGCCGCAGTGCAACAGGAAGAGATAAACAACCTATTGTGGTAGAAATTAAAGTTGATTCTCAGGGTAAAGCCGTGGCTGTAAGTATGTGGGTGAAGGAAATAAATTATCGATTTTAATCCTCATGACGGGAAAACTGGATTTATCCGTGGAGAAAAACAAACAATTCTGTCATTCTTTCAAGCCCCTCGATTCATTGATGGGGTAATAATTCTAAATTCTTCATGTCTTATTCTAAATTCACCTTGACGTAATTGCCAAGCTACACTAAGTAGGTTGGCGTTGAAAATAGTAATTAAAACAAGTGAATAGTGAATAGTGAGTAGTAATAAGGCAATGGATGCAGTTTTCCCAAGCTGTAATATAGTTGGGTAAATAAGAGGGCGACTTACTTACCGACTAATGTTTTATATAAAACGAAAACATTCACAATTGTAATTTAACCAGAATTCTTAAATTCTTCTTACTGATATTTATGATTTTATAGCCATATAATTGTATTTTAATAGCAAGATAAACCGTAATGCATAATTACTTTGAACAAAATCAAACACCCCCTAAATCTCCTATTAAAGCTCAAGAAACATCGGAAGGTTTTTTATTCATTAATAGTAATTTTAATTTGAAAGAGCCAAAACATATATTTTTTATCATTTATCTTATTGTTGTATTGATTTTGATATTGAATTTTCAATCTTTTAATTTGTTTTGGAGGAGCTTATTATTTATCGGAATAATTGCTTTTTTCTTGAATAAAAGCTTTAGAAATTATATTTTCGCTCAATTCCGACTCTCAGGAGCAAAAATCTTATTATCTACTTATCCTTTACGTCTAGGGGAAGAATGTAATTTAACTTTTCGTCGTCGTCTTAGAGGAAATCGGAAAACAAAGCAACTAGGAGAGTTAAGCTTTAAAATTGCTTGTTTAGAACGAATTCAGTTTAAAAGGGGAACTGATACAGAAATAGAAGTTCATGTAATTTGGGAATCTCAACCCAAAATTTATTCCGTACCGACAAATAGTGATATGTTATCCTTCAAAACAGATTTCAGGGTACCAGATAATCTTCCTCCCTCCTTTGAAGGTAAAAATAATCAAATTCGGTGGATTATTTCTGTTGAGCAAAATATTTCAGGGATTATCGAACAGGTTAATTCTAATTTTGTCTTTATTGTCGATCCGGTACTCATAAAATGATTAATTTTTATCTCGATTCGGATTCCTTTGAAATTGGTAGTATTTTGACTGGAAGTTGTCTTTTTACACCCGATACACAAAAGAAAGAGAAGCCATTAAAATTGAGAATTGGTTGGCACACTGAAGGAAGGGGAGATGTAGATAAAGAAGTATTGTATGAAACTGAAGTCAAACCCTCAGAGCGCACTTATTTTAAATGTAAAATTCCTATGGCTGGACCAATATCTTATAATGGTCAATTATTAAGGATTATCTGGGAAATTGCAGTCACTCGCAAAAAAATGATTGGAGAAGATAAACTCAAAACACAAATATTGCATATCATTCCTAGACAATCATAGTAATCAATAAATGTCTTATTGCGATCCTTATCATAAACTTGGTTTACGTCGCAACCCTTTTGTTGCACCTGATGATTTAGAAATTCCTCCACAACGTTGGTTGGATTTTGGTTTTTCTCAAGCACCTCCCATTCAAAAACGATTATTTGTCCAAGTTATTGGTGAAAAAGGAGCGGGTAAAACCTCTCATCTTCTACATTGGAAGCAACAAACTGGAGGTGTATATTACTATTGTCAACCCGGATGGAAAGCATGGTTATTACCACCAGTGGCTAAAATCGCCTATTGGGATGAAGCAAACCGCATTCCCTTACCACTATTGCTTATTAGTCTATGGCTCGCGCATTCTATTAATGCAACTATTGTCTCAGGAACTCATAATAATCTAGCCAAATTCGCCAGTTTATTTGGCTTTGAGATTAAAACCATCAGATTATCTACTCTCTGCATTGAAAATCTCTTGCAATGGGCAAAAAAGTTGATAGAATCAGAGCGTCTTTCTCCTTCAATACCCATTCGTTTAGAATTAACTACCGATAATGCCAGACAAATTGTTGCAGATTCTCAAGGCTCTTGGCGAAAAGCTGCAACTTATTTACATATTTGGGCTGCTCGCTTAGTCAACCGCTTCGCGGAAGTCAAGGGCTCCCATGAGAATTTTTTCTCCTAAAAAATTCTCATGGGTACCCGTCAAAAATTATATACTCTAATACAAAAAACCTCACCCTATGCACCCTCTCCAAAGCATCGGAGAGGGATGTTTATCAGGATTCTAAATCAAGTTTGGATAAATACTTACAAGTAATTAAGCAAACCTGATATAACTATTTCACACAAACCGCATTTTTGACTTAGTTAAAATCATGGTGGCTGCTAATCCCACAAATACGATGGTAGGTAAGCCTGATTCTGGTACTTTTTTTCTAATTGGCGGTTGATCTTTTTTCGCGTAGGTGTAAGCAACCGATACAGTCGCACCTGCAAAAGTTTCAACACGAGCTGAGAGATTACCCGCACCTGTAGCTGTTGAATTACCTATAGCTTCCAAGAATAAATTAAAACTACCATCGCCAATGAAAGGTGTAAAATCATCCGTGGTGGTGAAAAATGCTGATTCTTTCTTTGTATTGGAAATGTCTGTGAGTTTAACGCCAGAAGTACCGTTAAAATCAAATGTTCCATCGTATGCGCTCAACTCTTGCTCTACCGATGCAGTGGGTAAAGCTACAAGTAATAGGGAATCATCGGGTTTTGTCAAACTAACTTCTGCGGCAAGATTTCCAGTTACAACTGCTGCCTGAGCATCTTCGTTTTCTAAACTTATCGAACCTTGAACGTTACTGCTTAATTCAAATAAAACGCTTTCTAATTCGCCCAAACTACTATCAAATTTTGGTAGAGTTATTTGTTTTTCAAAATTAGTTTTTTCCAAATCAACCGAACTTTCATAAGTAAGTGTAGTTGCTTGTGCTGCATTTATTGGCGCTAATATTGCAGCAAAAACTGTCACCATCACCTTCGTTTTGTCAATGGGTATATGCATATTTATTCAACCTATATATTGTTTGCGTTTTGTAATTACTGTTTATTCAATCAATGCACCCTTGTTTCTTTAAAAGAGATTAATTGAGTCCCAATTTTTAAGCAATATTACTTAAGGATATTCATGAAAAATTTATCAAAAATCTCCGGATATATCCGGATATATATTTTTTCTGTAAGTAAAAACAAATTTATTTGTTATAGTTGATTTTATAAGTAAAAACTTAATGAACTAACCATTAAAACTTTATAAACTAGAATATTTTAAATATATTATTATAGTGTTTGTACTGAGAATTTACTTTTAAATCAAATTTTTTCTCAAATATGGGAGTTGCCGCCAAGGAATATAAGAAAGGTGAATTTAGAATAAGACATGAAGAATTTAGAATTATTACCCCATTGATGAATTGAGGGACTCGTCAAGAATGACATAACTGTTTGTTTTTCTCCACGGATAAATCCAGGTTTTCCGGGTAAAACAAATTTACTGAGTTTTATTTTTTGCACAGTTCAATTATAATTAATACTTTTCAATATTGGAATTTTCAGATTTTAAAATATCCAACTTAGGACTTACGAAACTGGCATATTCTACTTGTAGGTTTCCCTATGACACTATTAGGAGTTACGCAACCGGCACATTCTGATTGTAGGGTGCTTGTACACTGACTAATTGTTAACGCAATAATAAGGCAGCGAGTGTACGGCACCAACCACATTTTTTTGACAATTTCGTAAGTCCTAAAACTAAAAAATGTATTTCAATTTAATTTCAATATTAGTCTCGGAATCTTCCACAATCACTGCTGAATCTTCAAATTTAGGTATCCCTTTTAAAATACGAGGATTGTTAGAAAAACCAAAACCTTCTATGGGAATTCCCAACCAATTAAAATTTAGAACTCCATCATTATTTTCATCATGAAATAGTGCAACTGCATAACTTCCAGATTCTAAATTTGAAAAATTAATTGTTACTTGAGTATCTGTAACTTTAATACAGCATGTTTCAATCGCATGATTTTCATTATTAGGAAATCCTTGTTTAGAGTTAAATAAACTCAAACAAATTTGTCCTTGTTTCTTTTTTATTCCAAGAATTTTAACCTCCAAACTACCCTTACACTTTTTATTATTTGAGAGTAGTGATAAAGCTTTGTCTGTACTCACTTTCTTTGACTCCAATTTCTGAATTGCACTTACCCGTAAATGTATGGTTCATTACATACAGCTTCTTTCGCTAGAATGCAATATAAATATTACCTTTCCTCCTTACTTTAGAGAAGAGTAAAGTTTCTCAAATTACAAAAATTGCAAACGCAATTATCTAAAATTTACCAATCATTCCTTGATGGTACAAGCACCATTATTTATTTATTGGGATTTTAATTCTAAATTGGAGCATTCTAAAATGATTGACAAGGAAGCAATTAAGCTTGTTAGTTACTAATTTAACTAAAAACCTCTTGTAAAAATATTCCCAAAAAGTTTAAATTCTTCCCTTCCAATTCCTAAAAACTCTTCATTAAACCCCCAAAATACTCCGAAATTTAAGCTGTTGCGCATTTTAAATACACAATACTCTTGTCAAAAGTGAATAAAGTTTGAGGTCTAACTATCTAATAGAATAATATACAAATTAGATGCACAACAACTTATCTTCAACAACTCCGAATCGTTGTTCGATTATCTTTCCAAGAGTGAAAATCTCATCGATCCATCTACTTATCCTTCGACTCTGTCAATAGGTAAGTCCTAATCCTATCGAGCTTATCAGATTTCCTATAAAAATTCCTCCCTCACTCTCTCTCTATCAATTAGGTAATCTTCTATCGGTAAAAAATAATTATATAGTAAGCATTGCTTATCAAGAATAACTTGACAGATATCTCTTTGCTATGCTAATTAAAATACAAAGTATATCAACAAAAATGTTGGTTAACAATGGTGGAACCGAAAAGTCAAGCTCGCGAGCGTGTCTTAAAAGCAGCTGAATCCCTTTTTATGAAACGTGGCTATGAAGCTGTAACCGTTAAGGATATAGCCAAGGTTGCTGGTATTCACCATGCTTCAATTTATCACCATATTCCTGGTGGTAAGGTGGATTTGTTTACAGAGGTACTTACCAGACACCTTCATCAGCATCAAAGGGGAATACAAGATGCTATTCTTAACGCAAGAGATGACCTACATAGCCAATTACTGGCAATTGCTGCTTGGTTATTATCTCAGCCGCCGTTAGACTTTATCCGTCTTACCAATTCAGATTTACCTTCTATTGATCCCGAAGCTGCGGTAGAAATTAATGACTTGGCTTATGAAGCTGTTTTAGTCCCGATTGCAAATGTTCTCGAACAAGCTCGTTTAAAAGGGATGGTAGATCATCCCAATATGGGAAATGTTGCTGGTGCGATTTTAAATTCAATCGAAGGATTGCACTGTGTACCCAACGAGTATGTTATCAATAGTCGCGTTGATATGGCCGATCAGTTAATCGCGGTTTTTATTCGTGGAATCGCAAAGTAATTTTTTTTTGCTAGTTATTCAACAAAAATGTTGGTTAATAGATTGAGAAGCAGTATAAAAAACTTAGGAGGAATCTATGTCAGCGATACGCATGTTTATTCTTTCCGTTTTCGCAACAGTAGTAGGAGCATTAAGTTTACCGTTTGCGATCGCTCAACAAGAAAGACTAGAAGGAGAGGGTGAATCCTATTTTCCAGAGGTAGGGGGACGTAATATTAACGAAGAGCAATATTCGCTTCCTGGGGGTTTTGAGGGAGAATATAATTTGGTGTTGATGGCATTTACTCAACGTCATCAGTTATCTGTAAATACTTGGTTGGATGAGGTAAAAAGCTTGGAGAAAAAATATCCCCAGTTACGAGTTTATGAATTGCCAACACTGCCAAATTTTCCTCAATGGCAGCAGCAGCAGCTTGATAATTGGATGTCAGCAGGTATTTCAGATGCAGTTGCTCGGGAAAGAACTATTACCTTATACACTGATGTTGATGCCATGAAAGAAGCTTTGAATTTTAACAATACCTCAAAGATACGTTTATTTTTAGTAGACCGTAATGGAAAGGTTTATTGGGAAGGTGAGGGTGCTTATTCTAAGGAGCAGTTTAAAGAACTTTCTGAGGTTGTGTCTTCTTTGTAGAATAAGCAGAAGGCTGTTTTTTTGCGAATATACCTACCTCAAATTACTAGTTCACTACACCTGTCTGGTTAGGGCAGGGAGGGGGGGAGGGGGAAGAAGGGGTAGAGGGGGGAGAAAATAACTTTGTCTTTTCATTATTTAGCCCGCATAGTTAACTTGCCAGACAACGCCGGTTTAATTATAGAACTTAGAGGGGATTTCTATGCATGAAACGTCGGAGATAACTAAACCAAGATTTAATCGTGGGAAAAAGCTAATACTAATTAGCGTAATTGTCTTCCTGGATTTTTTATCATTTGGGATTTTAATTCCGTTGATTCCGGGTTTAGTTAGGCAATTTAGTACTCAAGCATTCGTATTAGGTTTGACTTTCAGTGCTTTTGCAATTGGACAACTTATTATGAGTCCTTTGCTTGGTGTTTTGTCGGATAAGTATGGACGACGATTGATTTTACTAACGAGTACCTTGGGTGGAATGGTAGCAAGTTATTTGTTGGTATTTGCAAATGGGATTTGGTTAATTCTGGTTTCTCGGTTTCTAGATGGTTTAACTGGAGGAAATTTACTAGCGGGACAAGCTTATATCGCAGACATTACAGAACCGGAACAGCGAGCTAAAAACTTTGGATTGTTAGGGGTATCCATAGGAATAGCATTTATTTTGGGGCCAGCTCTGGGAGGGATATTAAGTAGTGTTAGTATACAAGCTCCTGCGATTGTGGCTGGAACTTTGTATCTCATGACGGCAATATTGGTTTGGTTTGGTTTACCGGAATCCCTTCCTGTAAATAAACGTCGAAGAAAACCGATTCGATGGATACAGCTCAACCCCTTGATTCAGATTATCCAAGCATTCAAGCGTCAATCCCTGCGACTTCTACTTGGGGTCACATTTTTGTTGAATTTTGCGGAGAATGGATTACGCTCTAACTTACAAGTACTGACAGCAGAAAGATTTAGTTTAGCGATCGAGCAGAATGCGATTTTGTTCAGCTATTTAGGAGTAATTAGTGCTTTGATGCAGGGAATTGCGATTCGTTGGCTGACAAAGAGATTTCCCGAGCAAAAATTAACGATCGCGGGTTTAGGGTTGATGATTTTAGGTTATACGGGAATCGCTCTTGCACCTTCAGTAGTCATGCTCTATGTTTCCCTAACTTTCAATGTTGTAGGATTTTCCATAGCTTCTCCCACCTTATTGAGCAGTCTTTCAAAAGGAGTTTCCGATCGAGAGCAAGGTTTTCTTATGGGTGCAATTCAGATAATCTCCACCATAACTTTGATTGTAAGTCCGGCGTTGGTTGGATTTCAGTTTGATAAAATCAGCACGGGTGCCCCCTATTGGACTGGAGGTTTTGTACTATTAATAGCGACTCTGACGCTGTTTCAAAATTACAGAATTGTTAAATATCGATAATTTAAAGCATGTTTGAAATGTTTCCTAACCTATGGACTGCACTTTGGGCACAGAAAAATTTACTACTGTAAAAAGACGTAGCATTGCTACGTCTCTACATTTTGAATCAATAATTGTTCGCTGTTAACTGTTGACTATTAACTGATTTACTCAACGATCAAATTAAAAGGCAAACGAGCATATATATCTGATGGATCGTTCATATTTTTTAAAGTAGCTAATTCTGCTTGCAATTTCTCAAATTCAACTGTTAAAGGATGATTTTCTGGGAGTGGGTTTTGGTTACTTTTAAAAAGAGTTTGAGTATCTTCTGCGACTTTACCGAAAAATCGTTCGCTCAAACTGCTGCCTCTGGGATACTCTTGCAATTCCCATTTTTCTCCTAACTTTGCTTCCCTTGCAGCATATTCAATCGCTGCATCTAAACCGCCAATTTCATCCACTAAACCAATGTCTTTTGCAGTTTTACCAGACCAAACTCTTCCTTGAGCAATTTCTGCCACTTTCTTTTCTGGTAATTTTCTACCTTTAGCGACTTTATCGAGAAATTTACCATAAACTCGGTTAACGCTACGTTGAAAAATTGCCAATTCTTCTTCAGATTGGGGACGAGTTGTGGTACCAATATCGGCATAACGTCCAGTTTTGACACTATCCCAAGTAATACCGTTGTCGTTGGCTAATTTTTGGAAATTGGGTATGCTTCCAAAGACACCAATAGAACCCGTAATCGTATTTGGTTCGGCAAAAATGCGGTTGGAATCTACAGCAATCCAATAACCGCCGGATGCGGCAATATCACCCATCGATACCACAACTGGTTTGACATCGCGAGTCAACTTAATTTCTCGCTGCATTATCTCGGATGCAGTAGCGCTACCACCGGGAGAATTTATTCGTAAAACCACCGCTTTGACATCTTTATCTTGACGAAGGCGGCGGAAAATTTTGGCAAAGCGGGTTCCCCCTACTGCTTCAGCATCCCCATTACCGTTAACAATACCGCCTTCTGCATAAACTACGGCTATTTTATTTTCGGAACTTCTTTTACTGGAATTTTTATTGGCAATTTGAACGTATTCGTTTAAATCAATTTGTCTAAATGATTTTTCTTTTTTCTCAGTTTTTGTCAATTCTTTAAGCTCGGTAACCACTTCGTCAAAATACGCTACCTTATCCACTAAACGGCTAGCTTTAGCTTCATCAGGTTCCAAAAGTCCTTTAGTATCAGTAATTGCCTGTAACTGTTGCGGAGTCATTTTGCGGCTTTTACCTACAGTACCGCGCCATTCAGACCATAAATCGTTTAATAATGTTTGAATTTGTTCGCGGTTTTCCGGACTCAATTGTTTTAAAATTAACGGTTCAACTGCACCTTTGAACTTTCCTACCCGTACAATTTGCACGCCAACGCCGAACTTTTCCAAAGCCCCGGCTAAAAACATTGGTTGCGAACTAAAACCGTTTATTTCCATTCCTCCGAAGGGATTAACCACAACTGTATCTGCCACCGAGCTCAGATAATATTCCTTTTCCCCCCAACCTACCCCATAAGCTATAACTTTTTTACCCGTATCGCGAAATTGTCTTAATGCCTTACGAATTTCCTTGAGAGTTGCAAAACCCGCACTACTAGCTCCCGAAGAATTTCTCGCATCTAAATAAACCCCAACAATTCGCTTGTCGGTGCGGGCTGCCTCCAAAGCTTCTATTATCGAACGGAGTGTCATCTGCTTTTGATAATTACCCGATAGTGCTTGTTGTAAAACCAAACCCGAATCAGGTTTCCCATCGGTAATTTTGGTTGATAAATCAAACACCAACATCGAAGAATCTTTGACTTTTGGCCCCGAATCCGTCGAAGCAGCAGCAAACAGCAGCAAGAAAAACCCCGTACTACTCAAGCCTACAAAAATTAATAGTCCTAATAAACTTCCAATTAAGCTTGCAAAAGTTTGTTTAATAAAATTACCCATATTATTTCCTCATACCTTCAGTTAGAACAATAAGTATATATGCTTACCCTGCAAGCGGTTTGTAGTTGTGCTATATTTCCACAATTGGTAACTACAAACCGCTGTATTTAGCCAAAGTATTTCACTTCCCGATTCATAATTTATGCTTTATTCTTTATCTGGTATTTATAATGTCTCCTAAAAATATTATTCATAACACCGAGAAAATGCTCAATAATTGAGATATCGAATTACCCAAGTACTTTTTGTAAACTATTAGAATGCTTTAGCTGTTCTAGTGTAGCGTTGCCAGTACAGAAAAGCACCGTACTGATTTCGGCAATTAAAACTTTTGCTAAATCATAAAGTGTAGCCTCAGATGATGTCGCAGCTTGTAAAAACGGCATTGCTAACCCCGCCATATCCGCTCCCAAGGCTAGAGCCTTCGCTACATCCACACCATGACGCAAACCACCCGAAGCAATTAAAGGTATATCTGGTGCGATCGCACGAATTCCTGTAATGCAATCTGCTGTCGGTACACCCCAATCAGCAAAAGTCCTACCCAAGCGCCGTTGTAAAATATTATCAGCACGCTCGCTTTCAACCAAAGCCCAAGAAGTACCCCCCGCACCCGCGACATCAATTGCTGCAACTCCAGCGCCAATCAACTTGTGAGCCATTTTAGCTGAGATTCCATTTCCTACTTCCTTAACAATTACCGGCACTGGTAATTTTGAACATAAAGTGGCAATTTTGTCTAGTAAACTCCGAAAATTAGTATCGCCATTGGGTTGAATGCATTCTTGTAAAGGGTTGAGATGTAAAATCAGCGCATCAGCTTCAAGAATATCAATTACTCGCAGACATTCATCCAAACCATAACTGTAATTAAGTTGAACCGCACCCAAATTAGCGAACAATAGTATATCAGGAGCATACTTGCGAACCGCAAAAGTATGGTCAACCTCCGGATTTTCTACCGCCACTCGTTGGGAACCCACACCCATAGCCAATCTGTAATATTGAGCAACTTTCGCCAAACGAGA
>JBCCSG010000125.1:0-18072 GCA_039200565.1 Cyanobacteria bacterium P01_D01_bin.50
AGCCCATTCCCAAAGATTGCGATCGCGATCTCTGAGTAAAGCGTAAACTAAGTATTGGCGGGCTTTTTGCTTTGTTTGTTCTTCGCCGTTATTTTGTGCGGTAAAGATTGCATACCAAGACGCTAAGTTGTACAAAAACCGAGAACTTAAATCGTATTCTGCACTCCACTGTTTTTCGAGTACTTGTATTTCGCTTTGGGCTTCTCCTACTTCAATTTCATCATTTGTTAGTAACTGCGCCATTGCTTTACCAACTTTAATCCTTCGACTTACAGTTTGATCTTCACATCTATCGAGTGCTTTTTCGTATTGCAAAATTGCTTGTCGCTGACGGTTAACTCTTCGACTTTCCCGAAGCTCTCGCCCTTGAGTACTGTAAGTATCCCCTAAGTTTTCGTAAGGCTGATACCAGTTAGGATCTAGTTCTACAGATGCTTGCAAATCTTCAATTGCTAATTGATAAAAAAAGCTACCATGAGTCGGAGCGCTAGCATAATTTATGACACCGAAAAAGTTATGTATTTGTGCTTGGTAGCGTTTACACCAATTACCTAAGTAATACCAAGGAACGTTCCCTAGCATTTCTCGTCTTGAAAGTTCCAGCGCTAACCATCGAGCAGCAGGCTTTAACAGCAAGCGATAGCGATCTTTAACTTCTGGATCGGATTCAATTGTAGGTAACTCAATTTCCTCGGAGTTAGTTCTTGTTTCGGTTTCAGTTTCAGTTGTTATTTTAGTTACCGTGTCAGTTAGCGTTTCGGTAACTTTTTCTTCCCAAATAGTATAAAGTTTAGAAGCTACACGACCTTCAATATCCGTAATTTCAAAGGTGATTCCCAGTCTCCGGTAATCTTCACCTTGGCTTTGTAAAATACTAGTAACTTTCGTACCATAAGCAGGAAATACAATTTTGAGCAGACTTACCAAGGGATCTATTTGATCCGGTGTAAATTCGTTTAGTGAAGCTACCAAATTAGAAAGTCTTTCATCCGGAGTTGCTTGTGGTAAAGGTAATTTATCAGGGGGAGGATAAGTCCGCAACTCACTACTATTAATATGCTCTTTGAGGCGCTCGTGAACTCCCTTCATCTCCCGTATGAGTCTTTCTCGTCCCAACTGACTCAAACCTGGTAAGATATACTCCATTCCTTCGGCACCAGAAGCATTTGCAAAATTATCGACAACTAGTTGAGATGTCCGAAAAATAATTAGCAGTATAATTCTGTGGATGACAATAAGACTCAGTAAAATTATCACCACTTTTGCAAGAAAGAAAACTATCCTGTTAAAGCTTTCATCTAGCTTATCCAGGTTTTCTAACATTTCCTCTATGGGTGTCTTTGGTTTTTCTAGCTCTTCTAACCCTGGTGTAGCAAGAATTATTGGTGTCTCAGTTTCCGTCGAACTAGATATAGGTGCTTGAAAACATCCCGCACCAAAGTTGAGCGCCACAAAGGTGAATACTAATACAAGCTTATTTTTCACAACCGCTGCAATCTAATAGTTTTTTCCACAGCATTTGACAGACACCCTTAAAAATTTTTTCAAGAGAAAAAACTTTTAAGGGAACCCTTGACAGCAGTTATTACCTGCGTATCATAAGTGACGTATTCCTAACACGGATTTTTGTAATTGGCAACAGAAGAAGATGGGGAGAATTCAAAAGTCAAAACTCCCAACTCCCAACTCCTAACTCCCAACTCCTAACTCCTAACTCCTAACTCCTAACTCCCAACTCCTAACTCCTAACTCCCAACTCCCAACTCCCAACTCCTAACTCCTAACTCCTAACTCCTAACTCCCAACTCCTAACTCCTAACTCCTTTCATTTATTAGTAGTTGAAAACTGCACCTTAGGATCTGGCATAAAGCTGTATCTGAGGTAAAATCCAACTAAAACAAACAGAACAATGAATAAAGTACCGATACCAATTGGACTGGGAAGCCAGAAAACTGCTTCAATATGATTTATTTTTCCGGGTTGGAGTTTCCAGGAAAGTTGTTTATTGTTCTTTTGAGGTTCTATAGTATCTTCAGTGTTTTCAATAGTGTTTGCACCCCAAGGAGTGTTTAAGGTAAATTCTAAATCTAGAATTGAATCAGCGTTAGTTAAAACGTTACCTTTACTGGAAATTAAAGCCAAGGAACGCAAATCTAAATCATAAATTAACTGATTACGTACTAACAGTAAAAAATTTCTCTGCTTTAAAAGTAAGTTCGAGTCTATTTTCGGTAATTCTGATTCTGATTTCGCTTTTACTGAGCGAGATTTATCATTTTTTCTGGAGTTGAAAAATCTGTTGTATTTTCTTTCCAATTCCCGACCATTACTGAAGGGTATTGTTACAATAACTTCTTCAGAGGAAACTCTTTTTGCTTTTCCTTCCAATTGTTTAGCGCGTCTTTCGATACTATCTAACCATTCATAAACGGAATCACCGCTAAAACTTGTTAGTTTTTCTCCTAATGTAATATGCTGTACAAATTGTCCATAATTAGCGTTATTGAAATTGACTCCTAAGTCATAGTCTATACAGCCAGAAAGTAACAACGATGCTAATAGTAAAAGACATATGAGTCGTATTCGTTTAAAAAATCTTTTGACTAATCCCATGGAAACAAGGGAAGAATTTCTTTGATAGCTAAATCGTGACATAATTGCAAAACTTGATAGATTTACGATTTTGTTCTTGTTTGTGGCACTTGGATAAGTAATTGTTTAAAAACTTAACCAAACCAAGCTACCCAAAGTCATAGCAATAATAATTAACGCCAGCAAGATAAAAAGATTATCTTTAGTATTTACCTGACTTAAGTCAATAAATTCGGGTTCTTCAGATTCTTTAGACTGAGACGATTTTTTCGGAGATACAGCCAAACGAATCTTACTTCCATCATCAGATAATGCTCCCAAATCGGGTATTTCAGTCATCCATTTTTTTGGACGCTTTAATTTAGGTGCTTTAAAAATATATTGCAATCGCCGTGCATCTTTGCTGGTATCTGGATAAGGATGGCGTTTAAGTTGTTCGCAAAGGGCTATAGCTTCTTGATGTCGTCCAGCGGCTTCGTAAGCTGTTGCTAACCAAATTTGCATCTCACCTCCAAGGCGAGTATTACGGGCTAACAAAGCACAAGCTTTTTCCAATTCCTCAACAGCTTTGCGGTACTGCCCATTTTCAAAAGCAGCTTTGCCATTACGGAAACGCTGCTTGGCGATTTCTAAACTTTCGGAACTCACTTTGAAGGATATAAACAACTTAATATCTTTATTTTGCCGTTTTAAGGCAACATTTTGAGAATTTTTTGTAAAGCTGAGTATATTTTTAGAGATAAACTCTAAAATTTTAATTAAGTATATTTGCTGATCGTCTAGGAGGTGTTTTTTATTTTTTCACTAGATGCCAAAAGTCTGTAAACCAGTAGCTTAATTATAGAACCACACCTATGTGCGGCTCAAAAGCTTGATTATTTTTAGTCCGCCTAAGTCAAATTAATACCTGTAGCCATATTCGTTAGGTTGTCGTTGACACAGGAAAACACCCCTTAGCATTCGCTGCAAAATTTCGGACAACTATTATGTTTAAGAACGCAAAAGCACAACGGTATTTTTTGGGTTTTGGAACTGCTCTTACCTTAACTGGTGTTGTAGCTTTACCAGCCTCTGCTCAGTTTGCAGTCGCGAAGGATGGTGGTATTACCTACTACAGAAGAAATCATAATCCGACTGTAAGTAATTTTATTTATGGTAGTCCCATTTCTACACCCGTACCCGTAAATCCCGCAACCGGACATATACCTATAGGTAGTAGTTTCTCCAAACCCTATAGGAAAAAGAAAGTTTATAACTCCAAGTTTATCAACCCTATTTTAGTTAATCCAATAATTATTAAAGATTCCCGAAGACGCAATCGTCAGCCAAATTCGCGGATTATTATCAATAATCGTTGGTGAAAATAGAAAGAAGCGTAAAGTGCGTTACGGCGAAAGCTTAACGCACCATTATCAAATCAAATACTCGATAATCAGTATGATGGTAAACTAACCTTACCTGCATTCCACAATCTTTCAAATAATAGTATGTAAAACAGTTTAGGCAAACTGAGAACCAATAATCATTGTCCCAATACCACCATCGGTAAATATTTCTAGCAAAAGAGCATGGGGAATGCGACCATCAATAATGTGGGCTGCACGTACTCCTTGAGCAAGGGAACGCACGCAACAGGTTACCTTGGGTATCATACCTCCGGCAACTGTACCCTTTGAAATTAAATCCCGAGCTTCTTGAATATCTACTTTCTCAATCAAGGTAGAAGGGTCTTTATAATTTTCTAAGATACCTCGCGTATCGGTAAGCAAAATTAATTTTTCTGCTCCTGATGCTGCGGCTATTTCTCCAGCTACAGTATCGGCGTTAATGTTATAAGCTTGTCCTTTATCGTCGGCAGCGACGCTAGATACTACTGGAATATAACCATTTTCTACCAGAGTACCTAAAATTTCCGTATTTACAGAACTAACTTCTCCTACAAAACCAATATCTTTTTGACCTTGGTGGCGAGCTGTAATTAAGTTACCATCTTTACCGCATAAACCCACGGCGTTTCCACCGGCTTGATTTATCTTAGCAACTATTTCCTTATTAACTCGGCCGGCTAACACCATTTCTACCATATCCATTGTGGGAGCATCAGTAACTCGCAAACCATCTTTAAACTGCGGTTCAATTCCTATTTTATCGAGCCAAGTATTTATTTCCGGACCGCCACCATGTACTAAAATAGGTCTTAAACCAACACAAGATAAGAAGACAACATCGCGGATTACTTTATCTTTGAGATTGCTGTCTTTCATCGCTGCACCGCCGTATTTTACTACCACGGTTCTACCTGCAAATTTTTGGATATAAGGTAGTGCTTCACTCAGCACTTGTACCCTACTAGCTGCATCCTGATGAATATATTCAGTATCGTTAACCATCACAAACAAGATTTTATTATTAAATCCGAATCATGATAGTTTAAAAGAGTTTGGTACTTCTATACAATAGCTACTGATGTTTATTCACCATAAGGCATACATAGGAATGGCCGCAACTGGCATATTTTCCTCGTAGGGTGCTCGTACACTCACTAATTTTTAACCTAATAATAAGGTTTTCGTGTCACGCACCAACCAAGGTCTTGTGACAATTGCGTAAGTCCTGATACAATCAAATTCATTTATCGGAGTAAAATATATTACAGCAAAAGAATACAACTAGATAGGATTATCAATACCTAACTTCAAGAAAATTCAAATTAAGAAGTAGGAGACTTTTTTAAAACATTCGGAATTTCTGCAAGTATTCGTTTTGTAATTTCTTCTGATGTTTCGTAGTTTTTAAGAGTTATTCGTAAATCAGCTAAAGCATAAAGCGATTCTCGTTGTTCCAAGATATTACGTAGTTTTAATAAAGGATTACTATCTTGTAATAAAGGTCTTGTAGTATCTTCCTTTAAACGGTTATACAGTAACTCTGCTGAACCATCCAACCAGACAACCAAGCCATGATGGAGGTAACTCCAGTTTTCGCGCCTCAATACAATACCTCCGCCAGTCGCTACAGTTAATTTTGTGTAAGCACTAACTTGAGAGAGTACATCACTTTCTAATCGCCTAAATTCCGTTTCTCCCTCCTCTGCAAATATTTGATTAATACTCCGTTTAGCAGATGCGGTAATCACTTCATCGGTATCCACAAACCCGTATTTTAGTTCGCTCGCTAGCAAGCGCCCTACTGTAGTCTTACCAGCACCCATCATCCCGATTAAATATAGGTTAATTCCTTGCAATAAGTTATTCACTTGTCGCGTTTACTCCAATTGCCTTTAATTTTTTGTTGAGATTCAGTTCCTAATTTCTCACTCTACTTTAAATTTCGGTATTTAAGCGACTTACTTTCAGATGGTTTTTGAGCTGCTTCTCAAAGATTGTATGGGTAAATAAAAATGAACTCATTTCATTTTGACTGAATTTTAAATTTTCCTCAATCAGTTTTTCAATTAGATACTCCCTTAATATCGGGGTTTGGAAAAAATTAGATGCTTGTCTTTCAATTAGCGATCGCCTTTGTAATAATGCGATCGATTCGAGTATTAATCTTTGTGATATCCCAAACATCAATTTTTTTTGCAATTTCTGTAGCGAGAAATTTTGATCCAGAGCTAGAAAGTACATAATCTGCTTTTCCAAAACAGATAAACGATTAAATTGCTCATCTAAACAATAGCGAATCTCTCCGAAGACTACTGTCTCCTGTTGAAGAAATTCATCTATCTTTCCAGCAAACAATTCGTGAATAGCAGTAGCAACTAATTTGATAAATAAAGGATTTCCTGCATACCTTTGCATTATTTGTTTAGATTCTTTTTCGCTGACAGTAGGGAATCCTTTTGATTTAAGTATGTATGCGCTTTCTACTCGATCTAAACCCGTTAATTTGAGGGAACGAGTGGGTAGAGTTTTTCCTTCCAGAGCAGCAATTTCTTGAGGTTTTTCCCTACTAGTTAACAGCAAACAACTTTGGTGTTTAGATTCTCCTAAACGTTGAATAAACTCCCCAAAGGCTTCATAACCGGGAAGATATTGAATTTGCGGCAAATAATTATTTGAATTATCAATTTTACTATCGTTACTTGCTAATATCTGAGAATCATCTCCCGTTAGATCGGTAACTGCACTGTATAAAATTGAATCTATATGGTCTAATACAATCAAACACCGAGAAGAACGCAAACAATTAACTAATTGTGAAATTTTGTTAGAAATGCTCTGGGTATTTATAAATGTTTGTGGGGATACAATTTTTAAAACTTGATTAAAAAATAGCTCTGGAGATGGAGAAAAACGTAAAGAACGCCAGATAATATAATCAAAATTATCTTTAACTTCTTGGGCTAATTTTACTGATAAAGCAGTTTTACCAATTCCACCCATACCTAAAAGTACTACTAGACGTACTTGCTCTTGCAAAATCCATTTTTTTAGTTGAGTTAGTTCGCTTATTCTTCCATAAAAGATGCTTGCATCTATAGCTTCTCCCCAATCTTGTGTGGGAGTAGATTTAATACTCGGAAGTTCGGTTATTTTTTGTCTCAGATCGTTTATATTATGGGTTACCGATTCAATTGGCCGCTGAGCTTTTTTATAACCTGCTTTTTCTAGCAGTTGAGTTACCCGGCTCCAGTTTTTTACTTTAACAGAGTCCGAGGCTTGCTTAGTTAGCATTTCTTCTATATATTTATATAGTCCGTTAGAAAGATAAACTCTAACAGTACTGCTACTACGAGTTTTATAGACCTTGTTTGCTATTTCCGCTGGACTGAAACCGCACAGTAAACCCCGGAGAAATTTTTTTTCTACAGGCGTTAAAGCTTTTCCTTTGGCCGATGCTAAATCAATGTATAACTTTTCTAAGTCCCAATTGTTTTTAGCTTCTATAAATTCCTCTTCTACTGTCTGATGATTACGTACTGACATTATTTGTATTGATCTATTGATACTAGAATACGGCTTATCTTAACCATTTTCTAGGTATTTTTATTTAAAGAGAAAATAAATAAAAGTAAATTTATAACGAATTTAATAACATTCGTTAGGTGACTTATTGGTAGTTACTTAGGTATCTTTGACCTTGATGCAAACTTAATCAAAATTCTTTGAAACTTTATCCAATTAATGTGAGTCAACAACACAGGGACACGCTACCAGCCGTATTGAATGGCAATTGTAGTTAAAGGTAATGCTTTGTCTTCAACAACACGTTCCCTACTTAAATTGTCAGATTGCCTTGAATAATTAAGTTTATTTCACAGCGATTAAATTTTAATGGTGTTTTAGATGAGTAAAGTTTTTCATCCTCTCAAAAAAATGGTTTTATTTATTTCAATATCGGTAAAGCTGTTAACTGCTGCATATTTTATCTGAAAAAGCTTGAATAAATAAGTGTAGTAAGTTGAGGTTTTAGCAATGATCCGAATTCGTGATGTAGTTCAACAAGCAATAGAGAGTGGTTATCTGAGCGTAGAAGCAGAAAATCAACTGCGGCAACTGTTGACAACCCGCTATGACTGCGAAGACTTTAAGGCTTTTGTAGTTCTGCAAGAAGCAGCCATGAATGGTAAAGTCAAACAAGAATCTCGCGAACGTTGTGGAATTAAGTAGAAAAAGCAGAAATTTTAATTGATATGTTTACTCATTGACGCGGCGAAGGTCGATCTTCCTCAAAATCCTCTTCTAAAAAATTCCAATCATCATCATTCTCCTTCTCTTTATTATCGGAATATTGGTTGGCGTTTGAAATTGTTGATGGATTAGGCGGAGGTATAACCACGCGATAATCCGCATCATATATTGATTCTGTTTTTCCTATGCCAGAATCTTTTAACTCCCGTTTGTTATAGGAATAAGATGAATCAGCGGATTCATAATCATCTTCTGGTTGCCGAAAATCTTCGTAATCGTTGTCATCTTGAATTTTTGTATATCGAGTTTCAGAATTAGTTGCTCGATATTCTCGCACAGAGAATTCCCAATCATCACTAACGTTTCGATCTAAATCCCAATCATCATCGTAAGTATTCTCAAACTCATCCGGTGTTTGTACTCTACTTGCTTGTGGTGGAATCGGATTTCTTTGATAAGAATCTTTTTCCCTTGAAGTTCGTTTGTTAGCACGGGCTGAATCTTTTGGCTCATATGATGAAGTTTGACGCTGGGGCGGAACATAACGGGTTGACAATTGAACCAAGCTGTTAATTAATAAAGAAGTCAAACCACCAGCAGCAGCGCCCAACAACATCCAGATTGCCAAAGAAAGTGGTTGAGTCCGTAAGCCCAAAAAAACTAATGGTATTGCAGGAGACAGATTTTGCCCTAGCAATAACATAATTCCTCCGAGTATCCCTACTAAGAGAATCAATCGAGTTACAGTCATAGGAATAAAAAGAAGTATTAAGGATGAAGTATGAATGTAGCAGTATTATTTTAAAACTTAAAAATAAAAGCTTTGATTTATCGTTATTCCCCAGTTGGGGGAAAATCCGATTTCATTTCATACTTTAACTTGATTATCTATTAACGACCTTGCCAGCGTTTAATAGGCACGCAATCGATATCAAGTTGATCTAAACTACGAGCAACAACAAAATCAACTAAATCCTCAATAGTTTGCGGATTATGATACCAAGCAGGAATTGCAGGAACTATTCTGGCTCCAGCTTCTGCTAAAGTAACTAAATTACGCAAGTGAATCAAACTTAGAGGTGTTTCCCGGGGCACAACAATCAACTTTCGCCCTTCTTTGAGTTGAACGTCGGCAGCCCTTTCCAATAAGTCGGAACTTAAACCGCCAGCTAATTTAGCTACAGTACTCATACTACAAGGCATAATTATCATCCCTAAAGTACGAAAGGAGCCGCTAGCAATGTTTGCTCCAACATCCGCCCAAGGGTGACAGCGCAGTTTTCCTCCTGCTTTCACTCCGGCTTGCTGTCGCCAAAATTGCTCTTGCGCCTTTGGCTCTACCGGCATGGGAGTACTTTGCTCCGATTGCCAAACCATAAAGCTTGATTTGGATGCTACTAATTCAATCGCATATTCTGCTTCTAATAAAAATTTAAGGGCGCGAACGGCGTAAATTAAACCCGAGGCACCTGAGACACCTAATATTAATGGTTTGGCGTTATTGGACACTTGGTTGCTTGTGATAATGACGGTAGATATTGAGTATTTAAAGAAAAAATTAAGAGTTAGAAATAAATAGTTTTATGGCAAATCATTTAACCCCGAGTGTTTCCTGACGGAGATGCTCCGCTAAAAGCAATAGCGATTGGGGAATCACCCTCCTTCGCAAACGTTGCCTCACCATTACCCATAAGAATTTTTTTTCGGAGAAAAAAATTCTTATGGCAACCCTTCACTCCTAACTCTTAAGAAGCAAATTAACAACTACTTTTTATTCATTTTCATACTCATCTAAATCATCTGAGGAGTAGTGATGCGGTACATAATAACTGCTCGGTTCATCTGGAGCGTTAGATACATCATCGTTACCTACAGTCACTAGATCTATTTGTTGACGGTAATAATCCACACTCTTAACCTGGACCGCTACACGGTCACCCAGTCGATAAGATGCCCGATTCTTACGACCGAATAACGCTTGCTGTCGAGCGCGATATTCATACCAGTCATCCTTGAGAGAACTGACGTGTACTAGCCCCTCTACTCGTAAAGGTATGTTACTAATTTCTTCAGTCTCTTGGGCTGGGACCTCAATTTCTACAAAAAATCCGTATGATTGGACACCAGTAATTACGCCATTGAAGACCTCACCAATCCGCTGTTTCATCAAAGCGGCTCTTTTAAGACCTTCTAAATCGGCTTCAGCTTCTTGGACTTCTTTTTCTCTATCATTAATTTGGGTAATTACCCTTGTTAAATCGGTTTGTAGTTCTTGCTGTAATTCCGGAGGTAATACATTCCAGTTAATTTCACCATGACAACTACTCGAACGTAGATTAACCCGTTCTTTCACCCGAGTATTACGGCGATCGCGCCCATTTTCGACTAAGGTATAAAATACCCTTTGCATCAGTAAATCGGGATAACGCCGTAAGGGAGAGGTACAATGAACGTAACCATCTGGTAAAGCTAAACCAAAGTGTCCACCTTGGCTAGTAGTGTAAGTAGCCGGTTTGAGCGTGTCTTGCAATAAATAAGTCAAAACTTGTTCGGAAGCAGATTCTGCGAACACTTTAGTCAAGTGTTGATAATCTAAAGGTTGAATATCAATATCATCCGGTAGCGCCAATTCTACGCCCAAGTTAATTGCAAGTTTAAGCATTTCCTGAACGTCTTCGGGATCTGGTGCGCCTTGAACTCGCCACACTGCAGGAATACCCAAAGCATTCAAATGAGTTGCCATTAATTGATTTGTTAACAGCACTAACTCTGTTAACAAAGAATCAACTGGCGAATCGCTTTCAGTAACGCAGCCGCTTGCACCCTCATCATAGAAGGGGTTTTGGTTGGAAGGTAGATTTAACTGTAAACTACCTCTAGCCAAGCGTTGCTCTTTGAGAACTATTGCTAAAGCTTGCAACTGTTGCAGCATTTCTACTACTTCAGCAGATTCTTTCGTTTCAGCGGCTAGAACTCCCAAAGCTTGCTTTTGGTTTAAATGTTTATCAACATTAACCAAGCTTTTGTTGATTTCCCATTCCAGAACTTCTCCAGTTTCCCCATCTAAGGTAATTAGAAAAGAAATCGCCAGACGATCGCTTCCAGTAACTAAAGAACTTCTTGCTGCCACAGCATCCGGTAGCATGGGCAATACAAGATCTCCTAAATAAACGCTTCTTCCTCGCTTCAAAGCTTCTCGATCTAAAGCTTCATCTGGCTGTACGTAGTGGGAAACGTCGGCGATGTGAAAGCCCAGCAACCAATTGCCTTCTTCGGTTTCTTCTAAGGATATGGCATTTTCTCTAACTATTACAGAATCAACGTTACCACCAATACAAATGGTTAACTTATCTGTTAAGTCAAGCCGATTTTTACGGTCTGCTTTCAGTATCCTTTTGGGTAATTTAGCCGCTGTTTCTTCGACATTATCCGAAAAATTACGCGAAAGGTCGTGTTTACAGGTGACTAAATCAATATCTGCTGCGGCTTCCGCATCGCTGCCAAGGATTTGCACCACTTTACCCAAAGGTGGGTACTGAGCAAGGGGATAGCGCAGTACTTGTACGTGAGCTAAATGGTCGATAGCATTGTCTAAAACAACACTATTGTGCTGTAGTTTAAGTTCAAACAGTAATCGATCGTCTAGAGGTACGGCGCGGAAACCCCCTTCTATCTGCTTAATTCGCGCTAACAAAGTGTGATTAGAGCGTTCTAGAACCAGCTTCACCTCACCCTCTGGAGAACGTCGCCGACTACCTTCTTTGAGAACTCTTACTAAAACGCGATCGCCATTCCAAGCATTGCTCAAATGGCTTTCCCGGATATAAATGTCTTCAGCTGCTTCTATATCTTGAATTGCGAAGCAAAAGCCCTTAGAAGAACAACGAAGTTTGGCTTCAATTAAAGAATCTTCCGAAATACGGCGGTATTTACCCCGTTCTTTCGCCAGAATTCCGATTTTTTCTAAAACATCTAAGGCAATTTCCAGTTTTTGTATGCTGTCATCATCTTCACAACCAAGTTTTTTTTCCAGAAGTTTACGAGCTACCAATTTCTCATCAGTAAAATTGGCAAGGAGTGTAGCGATTGAAAATTCCATGCACTGAACCGACCTTTGGTCTAAAACATCGTTTTTTTATTGGTTCGACGAATTGCGTATACCCTCACCACAAAAAGTTATCAAGAAACGAATTACCCGCCCCCGTAGAGGGTATTACACGATTATCTCAGAGTTTGTTTGGTAAAAAGATCCAATATCATTACCAATCTCATAAAGCACGCCTGAAATCATTGATTACTCCGCTCTTTTAATTACTAGCTACGGAGTTTAAAGTTCGGCAACATGCGAACAAATCGACTTACCAGTTTTCCGTTTATCGATCTGCGGTTAACCATTCTATGCTCAATTGCTCTAATGAACGGTTAATTTGACACTACCAAACTCTGAAAATGTACTCGGAGAAACTGCCAACAGACCGAACTGCCCCTTATGTAGAATCGGTAACAATTAGCTCAGCAGAAAAGTACCGTGGTGAAGTGAAACCATTACTTCATCGGTATCAAAGGGCGGAAAACCCTAAATTATTATGGGGATCAAGCCAGACGCATTATTATGCATTAAACTTATCCGTAAATTACCGGGTTTTTGGTACACTTTTTGGAGTAAAGTTAGCCTCACCAATGTTTAAAGGCGGCTGTTCCAAGTGAAACTAGCTGGTGGTACTTTAAACTTGTGAAATCACTTGATTCTAGAGCTACAGACTGGCTACGCATCCGTAGGTAGGACTTTTAGCACTTCCTCTAAACGTAGTTCAATCGCCGCGAGACGCGGTTCTTCAAGAACTTAGGCTGGTCATGGGTGCCCGTCAGATTGCGTTAATTACAAACCTCCAATTTCTCTAAAGTGGAGTTTGCATTCAACTAGGAGTCTCTGACTATTGTAGACAAAGAGGGTACTTCCAGAAAATAGTTCTGGATAGTAATTTGGGTAATTAGTATAGCATTGATTGCAATATCACTAAAAATTACTCAGAAGTAACCCAAAAATTAATTCACAGGTCCACCCTTTTCTACAATTGGAACACTTAAGCGATTTCATTACCAGGCTTTTATTTTAACAGTGGGACTTTTATACAAGAAGATTTTTGATAAAAATTCTTGCTCAATAAGAAAAGAATACAAGCCGCCATGTTTCTCAAAAACTAACAAGCTGCACTAACGAGGAGACTCGTGGTATCTCACATTTTATTTATTGCGAGCTTTTTTCTGAAATGCTTGCCGTCATAAATGTCGAATCCAACTTTTAAAATTTAGCAACGCTCCTCGTTTGAGTAACGTTAATTTTAGTAAAAAACAGTTTTAGATGCTCTAGCTAGAATAGAACCACCGATTCTGTTAGTTTACTGCCCATGGGTAATGCCTAGATGACCAATAAACATCCAAAAAATAACCCCGACAATAGCTCTGGTATGTTAGTGTAGTTTGCGGTGAGGTTCTAAACTATTTTTCTATAAAGAAAAATAATTTTTTATAGCCTCCGTCGGCACCATCGGTAAACACCATAGCACATCTAAAGCTTGTAACAAGTTTTTTAATACACCATTCACGATACATTACTATTGGAAAAATTGCCCTCAAGGGTTCCCTGATAATTTTTTTTCTTCTAAAAAAATTTCCGCCGGATGCCCGTAAATCAAAATCCTTGCTTGAGTAGTTAAAACAATAAACAGATTTCAGTTTTGGTGGTTGTGATTCATATACCTTCTTTGAATTCGTAACAACAACCATCCATCCACATAAAAGCAGACTTAAATTGGTATTAGCATTATGTTGGCTCAATTTCAGAGCTTGTATCCTACAGGTAGTCTTATCACCGAATTAGTACAAATCGATCGCGGTAAATATATTGTTCGTTCCAGCGTGCAAATTGAAGGCGTAACCCGCGCTACTGGAATGGCGGCTGCTGAAACCATTGAAGAAGCTGAAGACAGATCCAGAACTAGGGCATTAATGGTTTTAGCAATGGAGAGCAAACAGCCACAAGCAAAAGTAGAGCAAAAAGAAGTTGCTGTTTCTTCTGAACCTAATTTAGAAGTACTTCCCAATCGTTCTTTAACTACCGCAGTTGTTACAGAAAAGGAGCATCCAACTACCAGTACAAAATCGAGTAAGGTAACCCAAACTCCTCCATCAAACCAAACAGCAATTAACTCTACTGAAGTAACACCAACTTTAGATATCTCACCCCCTCCAGAAGTTTTTCCTGTGGAAGATAACAGTGATTTTTACGACCAAGATTTGGATAAACCACTACCCATTCCCACATATGACGAGCCGGAGCTTGATGCACCAATAGAAAATCCCGAAATCCCTTCGGATTTTCAACCATTAGCTGAAGAAAATCTTACTCCGAGCAACGTTACCCCACTCAACAAAAGCAGTTCTGGAAAATCCACAAAGAAAGCAACAAAAACAAGCACAACTAAAAGAAAGAAAAAGGCAGAACCCATCGATTTATCTGAGGTAATTGCCAAAACCGATGTTGAAATGGAGCGCTTAGCTTGGACTCCCCAGCAAGGAAGGGAACATTTAATCCAAACTTACGGTAAAAGAGGAAGAACTTTACTTACTGAAGAAGAATTACTCGGATTTCTCAAATATCTAGAATCTCTACCAACAGAAACAGAAATTTTAGAAACCGATCCATTAGCGGGATTTTAACCTTGGGAATTGGGCATGGGGCATTGGGAATTGGGCATTGATAATTATAAGTTTTTATCTTACGTTTTATGTTGCCATTTCCCCATGTTAATGCTTAATAAACAAGCACAACCATAAGAAAGCAAATGAACGATTCCGTTGATTTATCGAAGGTGATTGTAAAAACTAATGCTGAAATGGAGCGTCTCGGTTGGACTCTGGAGCGGGGAAGGGAACATTTAATCCAAACTTATGGTAAGCGGGGGCTTACTTTGCTCAGCGAAGATGAATTACTAGATTTTCTGAGGTATCTAGAATATTTACCAACACCAGAATCAAAATTGGATAATCCAATTAAAAATTCAATTACAAGTGGGAAAACCACCAATAAAACAACAAAAACAAGCAAAATCAAAAGTAAGGAAAAGCCAGAAACCGTTGATTTATCTGAAATAATTGCCAAAACCGACATTGAAATGGAGCGCCTGGGTTGGACTCCCCAGCAAGGAAGAGAACATTTAATCCAAACTTACGGTAAAAGAGGAAGAACTTTACTCACCGAAGAAGAATTACTCGGATTTCTCCAATATCTAGAATCTCTACCAACAGAAACAGAAATTCTAGAAACAGATCCCTTCGCGGGATTTTAAGATCGAAAGTTGTCAGGTAGGAGTTAGGAGTTAGGAGGTAGGAGTTAGGAGTTAGGAGTTAGGAGTTAGGAGTTAGGAGTTAGGAGTTTAATTCTTAACCTTTGACCTTTAACCTTTAAACTTTAACCTTTGACCTTATTTAAATGGATATAGATTCTTTATTGCTGCCTTATCAACGTTTTGGCGTTCACCTGGGATTAGAACGCATTTACAAGCTTTTGGCAAACCTTGGTAATCCACACCATCAAGTTCCGGTAATTCACGTTGCTGGCACGAATGGTAAAGGTTCTGTTTGCGCGTATCTTTCTTCAGTTCTTACACAAGCTGGATACCGTACGGGACGCTATACTTCACCTCATTTGGTTGATTGGACGGAGCGAATTTGCTTTAACGAGCAACAAATTTCTTCTGAGGAACTTTGTAAATTATTGATGCAAGTAAAAGAAGCAATTGACCCTCAAGAAGAATCACCAACTCAGTTTGAAGTATTTACTGCCGCAGCTTGGTTGTATTTTGCTCAAAATAAAGTTGATGTGGCTGTGGTAGAAGTTGGGTTGGGAGGACGGTTGGATGCTACTAATGTTTGTGCAAAACCAGTTGCTACTATTATTACCTCTATTAGTCGTGACCATTTGCAACAATTAGGTTCTACTGTTAGTGCGATCGCCAAGGAAAAAGCGGGTATTCTCAAATCTGGATGTCCGGTAGTTATTGGACAATTACCGTTAGAAGCCGAACAAGTAGTATGCAACATTGCGAATAAATTACAATGTCCGATAATTAAACCACAGCTTGCACAAGAAGTTGGTAATGGTTGGGTCGAAGTAGAGGGAGAGAAATTAATCAAATATCCTTTACCGCTACAAGGAAAAATACAGTTAAATAATTCTGCTGTGGCTATAGCCGTTTTGGAAATTCTGCAACAGCAGGGTTGGCAAATATCTGAGGAAGCCATTGTTGAGGGTATGGCAAAAACCAAGTGGCTGGGAAGGATGCAATGGACAACTTGGAACAATCACAAATTATTGCTTGATGGTGCCCATAATCCTGCCGCAGCAAAAGCTTTACGAAATTATGTTGATGCGGTATTAGCTCAATCAAATCAACCTCAATCCAGCGTAACTTGGGTAATGGGAATGCTTTCGACTAAAGAACATGATGAAATTTTCAAGACTTTGTTACGAGCAAATGATAAGTTGCATTTAGTACCCGTACCAGACCATAGTTCGGCTATACCTGATGAATTAACAAAACTGGCAAAGGATATTTGTCCGGGATTAAGTTTATGCGACACTTTTTCGGATTTATCATCAGCACTTTCAATTGCTTTTAGCTCCAATGATAATTTAGTTGTTTTATGTGGTTCGCTTTATTTAGTAGGACATTTTTTGCAAGCAGGGGAGTAGGGAGTAGGGAGTAGGGAGTAGGGAGTAGAAAAAAGATTTCTAGTGGTTGACCACATTAATTATCCGGGGTGTACATCCCATCCGCCAGGGGTTGAAAACCCCTGTCTCATAGCAAAAGTCGTCTAAAGACGACTCAGCTAATACCCATCAAAATTACTGTGGTCAACCATTAGTAGTCCTTTGCATTAGTTTTGACGAGTTGTATTCTAGTCCTATGAATAGGACTTTCGCTGTTAGCTCGGGGTTTGCAACCCCGAGCGGGTTAGTCTGTCACATCAACTTTGACGGGTAAATTTTTCCTCTACTCCCTACTCCCTGCTCCCTACTCCCTAACTTCACCCAGCAATTTTGGGTTGGTGGACTACTAGTTAGTAAAATTACTGATTATGCCATCGATTGATAACAATTTGTAAATAAATAACTTTGTTATTTTTATTTTCTTTAATTATTGACAATAAGCTTAGAGTTAATTAACAAGATTTAGTGCGAGTAATTACTAACATATTTACAATCTCTACTTAAAATCTTCATATTTAGAAACTTTAATAGTCAAACATACTGATTGGATTATCGCTTCAGGCTTTGCGGTATATTTATTAATCCAGTGTAAGCACTGAGTACATTTATGATACATAGTTGCTTTAATTAATCGGTGTTATAACTAATTAACTGCATTATGAAATATTGTGAATACCATATTTCTCGTTGACAAAAGCATAATGTTTTTTTATGTCTTTTGCGAAAAAAAAATTAGCTGTGGTATGAAACCAGCGATTTGTTTGAACAAATTAATTTGAATAACCATAGAAAATAATGTTTATTAAAAAACGAGGAAAAAAAGGCTATGCAAAGTTTTTAAAACAACTAGTAAAATTAACAACTCAATTTATTAGACATCTTCGGAAAACATTTATATGGGTTTCAACTTTACGCAAAGACCTAACCCCCTACCCCCTTCCCTAGGAGGGAAGGGGGAAAATTAAGCCGGAACTCCTACAAGGAGAGAGGTTTGGAGAGAGATCTTTTTCATTTCCCGCAGAAGATTACTGATTAAAAAAAACCGCAGAGACGCTCTTGGCGCAGAGAAA
>JBCCSG010000126.1:0-18031 GCA_039200565.1 Cyanobacteria bacterium P01_D01_bin.50
ACGATAGTAATATTTAATAATTGGTTGTAGAATCTCTTCTAGAAAAGCTGTTTGATAATTTGAGTTAAATTCAGTTATTTGCTCGCGGGGAAAACGACAACCCAAACGCAACCAACGAATCAATAATGCTAAATAAAATCCTAAAGGAATTAAAAATAAAACATATTCTAACCAATTCCAACCATCTGGATCGTCATGATAATGTTGCCAGTGGCGGTTAAATAAAATCAGCCATCCTGGAGGATACCACAGACAAAACCAATCAAACCAACCAAACTTAAATCCTCCAACTGATTGTTGTTTGAGTTGAGGGCTAACAAAGTTTTGTGAATTTTGTTGAACCACGGACTTTAAGTATTTTTCTACAATAGAATCAATAAAATCCTAACTAAATTAACTTCTAATTGACCTCATACTGTAGAGGGAAATTAATACTCTGGTAGCTATAGTCTTATTACTAATACAGCACGGTGTAAAGAGGGATCCCGTTTCAACAGCTTGAAATCCTTATCCTATAATACTTTTGACTTACGCGTAGGGGTACTAGTTATAGCTGATGCTTTTTATTACATTTTTGATACATTAAAAACGTAGAATTATATTTCGCTTATGTTAGAAGATAAGCCCTTAATTGTAACCACAGAAGATGAGATAAACCAAATTTTTCCCCGCAAGCCAATTCTCACGAGTCAAAATACTGGGTGGGATGGGATATGCTTTAGATATATGTCTGTGCCTGCATCTGAAACTCCTGAAGTTTGTAGTCCCCTCGCACACAGTATTGCTATTTTTACTCACGATAACTATGTTGCTCGCGCAGATAGAACCCTAGATGGACGTTTTAAGTGTGATTCGGTAGTTGGCGGTGACATAGTAATTATTCCAGCACATGTTGGCCATAAGGCTGCTTGGGATAAAGAAGGCGACTTTATCATCTTAGCTTTTGAAACCAAACATTTTGCCCGTGCTATCGATGAATCGGCAGAACCAGAACAAGTTCAATTAATACCACATTTCGCCACACCAGATCCTTTAGTTTTACAAATTGGACTAGCGATTAAAAACGTTTTAGAAAAGAATCCATCGGGAAGTCGTTTATATGCGGAGACAATGCTAAATGCTCTGGCAGTACATTTATTACAAAGTTATTCTGCGCGAAAACCCAATCTTAAAGAATATAAAAATGGTTTATCAAAAAATCAATTAGCTAAAATTATTGAATATATTAAAAATAATTTAGACCGAGATTTAGGTTTAAATGAATTAGCTAATTTACTACAGATAAGTCCACATTATTTTTGTCATCTATTTAAGCAGTCAATGGGAATTACACCCCATAAATATGTAATTAAAACTCGTGTAAATCGAGCCAAAGAATTATTATTAACAGGAAAATATAGTATTGCACAAGTAGCTTTTATAGTTGGCTTTGCTAACCAAAGTCACTTAAATAGACATTTTAAAAAGTTTTTTGGTGTAACACCTAGGACAGTTATAAAATCATTGATGTAATTGGTGTTACGCTTAAATGATTTTATTAAGTAATTATCAACACTCAAAGATATAAGTTATTATATTTAATTTATTAATAGTGCATTAAGTTTTTTTTGTGATTGAAAATAAATCATTAAATCATTTAAAATCAATTTAGAGCATCCAAAATTATTATAAAATTTCCGTTTTTAAGGCAATACTGGCATGAGATAAGAGAAATAGACTCTTTTTTCCTTAATAGCCTTCAAATAGCTAAACCCTATATGAGCTACACCAACCGCAAAACAACATTTCTGTGATTTCCTTAAAACAGAAAATATTATATTTATCGCCAAAAAACTCGGTGTTAGCAATAAAACATAGGTGCCACTCAGCGATCGCGAAGTAACTGATCGCTAACATAAAATTTAGTTAAATTTTACACAAAAAAACTAATTAAATTAACTGTAAAACAGGATTGATTCTTCAAGCTCCAAATTCTTGTTTTACAAGCAGCCAAAGCGCAAGAATCATTTTTATTCCTAGATTTTTGAAGTCTGGGTTTCTAAATTCTGATGTTAATTATGAGGTAATTGCATGCTCGATTTGAATTCATTCAACCAAGTAACCGATATTGTTAATCTTCTAGAAACAGGTTTAGGAAACCAACCAGAATTATTCCCCCAATTAGTCGAAACATTAATGTCAGGAAACTCCTCATCTTTTGATTTTCTGGGTGGTGGAGAAGGAGACGATATCCTCGACGGTGGCACGGATAAAAACTGGTTAGTAGGCTCAGAAGGCAACGATATTCTGATTGATGGCGACGGTGGCGACTTGATGCTAGGAGGAGACGGCAGCGATCAATTCAGGATTGACAATTTCGATATTCCAGAATCAGTAAGTACTATATTAGACTTCGATACTGGTACTGATAGGATCAAAATCAATAATTCAACTATTAGTTTTGACTCCTTAAGCTTCTCAGAAACTGACGGAAACACTACTATTTATCAACAAGACAACCCTCTAGCAACATTAATTGGTGTCAATAAAGATAGTTTGACAGCCGATAGTTTTATTTTCAGTGATGATGCGATCGCAAATCAATTCCAAGCAACTGCCGACTTCGACTTTAGTGTTCCGATTTCACAAAGCCCCAGTGCATCTCAAAGTCTTCCCGATATAAACTTTGCACAGATCCAACAGTTTATCGAAAATTATATCAGCCAGCTTTTGAATACACCGCTGCAAGAGTTTTTGACTTTATTTACATCGGGAGATGTTTCTTCTCAATCCCAATCGATATCGATTTCGGGTACCAGCTCCTCCGATGCTATTATTGACGATAACTCTTACGAAGCATTGGAAAACAGACAATATAATTTCGCACGTAGTTATATAGATTGATTCGATACATTAGGCAACCAAGATGAATTAATTATCGTAGTGAGACTTGACACTCTCACTGCTAATCATCTATTTTTTTCCCAGAAATTAACTAAATCTGAAAAACGTACAAAAAATCGGACAAATATACAAGACAGCAGCCAGTGAGTTTCCCATATTGGTAATAAATAAGATCGTTTTACCAATATGGGAGGAAGGTATGCCAAGAATTGCAACCAAAGTCGAACCGATGACGATTAATTTTGGTCCCCATCATCCAGCGATGCATGGGTGTTTCCGAATCATTGTCACTCTTGATGGGGAAGACGTGGTTGATTGCGAACCCGTTTTAGGATATCTGCATCGGGGAATGGAAAAAATCGCCGAAAACCGCACTAATATCATGTATGTTCCTTACGTCAGTCGTTGGGATTACTACGGTGGCATGTTCAATGAAGCGGTTACAGTTAATGCTGTCGAAAAATTGGCTGATATTCCAATTCCCAAACGCGCTAGTTATATCCGGGTACTCATGCTAGAATTAGCGCGAATTGTCAATCATTTGCTGTGGTTGGGGCCTTTTATTAGCGATATCGGCGCACACAGCCCGACTTTTTACACTCTTCGCGATCGCGAAATGATTCTCGATTTGTTTGAAGCTGCTACGGGTTATCGTATGGTTAACAACAACTATTTTCGTATTGGCGGTGTTGCTGTTGATTTACCTTATGGTTGGATAACTAAGTGCAAAGATTTTTGCGATTATTTCATTCCTAAGATAGATGAATACGAAAGATTAATTACTAATAATCCTATATTTCGCCGTAGAGTTGAAGGAATAGGAGTACTTAGTCGTGAAGACGCGATTAACTGGGGTATTTCTGGTCCAATGTTACGGGCTTCTGGGGTAAAGTGGGATTTACGTAAGGTTGACCATTATGAATGTTATGACGATTTTGATTGGGAAGTAAAGTGGGATAAAAGTGGTGATTGTTTGGCGCGTTATTTAGTGCGTGTGGGAGAAATGCGCGAATCGGTAAGTATTATTAAACAAGCGATTCAAGATTTACCCGGTGGTGCTTACGAGAATTTGGAAGCTAAACGCATGGCAGCGGGTAAAAAGTCTGAGTGGGATGGTTTTGATTATCAATACATTGCGAAAAAAGTTGCACCTACATTTAAGATTCCTCAAGGTGAACATTACGTACGTATCGAATCGGGTAGAGGAGAATTAGGAATTTATTTAATTGGCGATAACAACGTTTTCCCTTGGCGTTGGAAAATTAGGCCAGCAGATTTTAACAATTTACAAGCATTACCGCAATTAATTAAAGGAATGAAAGTAGCAGATATTTTTGTAATTTTAGGAAGTATTGATGTAGTAATGGGTTCTGTTGATAGATAGTAGATAGTTGATGGTTGATAGTTGATAGTTGATATAGGAATCCTAATTGAAAATTGAAACGCTTATTGGTACACCCTAATATTCTACAATCCTTTTGCCTCTTGCCTACCCACGCAAATAATTATGGCTACGCCACGCTGCGCCTTCCAAAAATCAAACCGGATTCCTATAGTTGTTAATTTTTCATTGTCGCCAACGATATTCTATATTAGGCTGTCCGTTAATTTTATTCCTTAAGGGCTTACCCGGTTTGAAATCATGCTTTTCGTAAAATAAGCAAGCTTTTTTATTACTTTGTAATGTTTGTAGCCACAATCCTTGGGGAGAAATTGCTTTCGCTGTTTCTAATAAAGCTTTACCAATTCCTCGATTTTGGTAATTGAAATCTACGAAAAGCTGATTTAATTCTTTTTCTTTCTCCATAACCACAACAAACCCTACAATACAGCTTTCAACTTCAGCAACCCAAATATTTCCCCGCAAAGTAATATCATTCTCAAAACGAGCTTTCCATAAAGAATATGGCTGCGGATGCTTAACTTGAGGAAACGTCTGATGCCAAGTTTTCCACCACAGCTTAACAACTTGTTCTATATGACAAGCATTATAAGGTCGAATCGTCTGCATTTTAATTATTAGTTATGAGCGGTTAGTCGTTAGTGATTATTTGATAACTCATAACTCCTAACTCATAACTCATAACTCCTAACTCCTAACTCCTAACTCCTACCAATTCAGCTTCTTTCTTCGATGATTTATCATCTTCCACCAAAGAAGGCGAATTATCTTTACCCTGTAACTTGTTAGTAACATATGCCGTCACGGCATTTACCTTACGCTGTCGCCATTCATCAACAAGTTGCTGCACTTGGTTTGTACTCATTCGCCGCATCATGGCTTCATAAAGATATGCTGCATGAGTTGTTTCATCTTCAGCAATACTCAACATTCCTAATTTTAGATTACGAGCTTTAGAATCATCTTCAGGTAAAGTTTTCGCCATCCGCGCAAAGTCTTTACTAGCATCTAACTCCAAAATATAAGTACTAGCCATAAACACATCCCAGTCAATGCGCTCAGCTTTTAAATCTTCTCCCTCATAACCTTCAAAATATTTAGCGAAAAATGGACTGCGGCGTTGTTTTGATTTTTTTTCGCTGGTATTTTCTTCGCTTTTATCTTTAGATGAATTGTTTAAATCTCTAACTTTTTTATCAAGCTTTTTAAGAGCATGAGCGAAAATTTGTCCGTGTCTTTTTTCGTCTTCTGCATGTTTGGTTAATTTTTCCGCCAGCCATGTATCTTCTTCTTCAGCAGCCCGTTGACTAAGATTAGTTAAAAAAGGAACTGAACCTGATTCAGCTAATTGAAACCCGGCTAAAATATTGGGACGAGTTTTAATATCGCGGATTTGCAGAGCGCTAAAATAAGCACTTGCACCGGAACCCGCTAAATGCATCATATAAGTAAGAAGATTCATTGTTAATTGTTAATTGTTAGTGGTTAGTGGTTAGTTGAAAATTATCAACTATTATTATTTTCTAACTGAGAAAGTCGTTTTTGTAAATCCTTGATATCCTGTTTTAATTCAATTACCAAAGTTGCTAGTCTATCAAACATTTTGTCACGTTCTCGCGGTGATAATCTTCTTGAACGACGCTGTGATGATGGAGGATTATTTGAAATTTTTGGTGATGAAGAACCCACTCTATTCAACTGCGTTTCTATACGATTTACTTGCGATTCTAAACGATAAAAATCAAATTCTAAATTATTCAGACGTGATTCTAGCAATCCAGCAAAAGCCTTATCGAAAAGTAAAACGCCCCAAATCATTATTACTAAAAATGTTATGAAAAATACTTTTTTAAACATTTTGTAGAAAAACATTATCATAGATAGAATGAGATGGGTTAGAGGGGTAGATGGAGAAAAATTATCAAATCTTTACTCCTCCCCCCTAATTCTTAACTCTTAACTATTAAATCGTCCGATTTAAGTTGAGAAAATAATTTTTCCCAATCCATATAACTGGCATTATTTTCTCCTTGTTTTACCTCAAAGGTAACATTACAAGCTAATGATTGTTGTAAGGCTTGTACACAAAGCTTTGCAATATCTTCTCTGCTAATTTTTCCTTTAATATTATCGCCTTGCTCAAAAATTAATTCTTTACCACCCGATTCTTCTGTCAAAGCACATGGTCTAATTATAGTGTAAGGAATTCCACTTTCTCTTAAACTATCTTCTCCTCTTAACTTCCAAGTCAGAATTCCTCCGAGTTGGTCATTTAACTTGACTGCTGGTGGTTCTTCTTCTAAGTTTATACCAGGTCTTCCCGGACGAGTTACTCCCGCTGAACTCACTAAAACAAATTGCGGTAATTTTTTACCTCCGTAAGCTTTAATGGTTTCTACTTCTAAAGCAAAAGCACCTGGTGAAAATTTAGAGTTTAATTCCCCATCGTATTCAAATTTGCTCAACATCATTTGAAAAGAACAAATCTTATTCGTGTTAATTGTCGGAGCATCTTTTACCGTTTTGGCACGAAAAACTGGCGTGAACTCTGTAAAAGGAATCTTGATATTTATCCAAGTATCCGGCGACGTATCAAAGGAATAACAATAGGCCATACCATCCCAATTTGTTTCCGTACGTAAAAGGAATTTGTAGCGTTTTCCATCCCCTTTTACCTTGATTTCTAAACCTTCGTAACCAGATAAATTAAATGAAGGATCGAAATTTTTAGTTCTAACAGAAGCAAAGCCACCAGAATTCTCGGTGGAAACGTTACCAGAAAATAAAGCTTTACCCGAAGACAATTTAATATTACTTTGACTTACTCCACCCATGACTACATCATCTACCGCACCCCACACATTTTTAACTTCTATGGATGGATTACCAAAATCAAATAGTGTTATTTCTTGTGATGATGATAAATTTTTGCTCGCTGCTTCAACTAAGTTTTTTACACCTTTATATTCCACATTTTCTGGAGTATCCCCAACAACTTCGGGCATGTAAAACTTAACACCTTGATTGTACTTCGCCCTATCCGGTGTATCTCCTTCTACCGGTTGCACGCGCACCGCAGTACAGCAAATCACTGCTTGGATGTTAGTCATTAATAGGGAATTTAAAGTTTCTGAACGGGTAATATCTGCAACTACTAAATCTGCTTTATCGTTAATAATTGATCTAGCTCTATCGATATTGCGCACCAGACATCTTACTTTATAACCCTTCTTAATCAGTTGTTCCACAACCCTTTTACCAACACCACCCGTTGCACCTGCAACTAATACTACACCCATTTCTTTTGCCCCAATTAACTTATCTGGATTATTCTTGGAACCATCTTTGACTAAATCCTGTACCCAGTTAAGTACTGGAATTACTTCAAAGAAGGTAAGAGTTTTAAGAAGTCTACTGAAATCCCACATATTATAGTTATCAGTTACAGTTTATGAGTTCATGAAGATTAATTAATTAGGAATGGCCGCAACTGGCATCCTTTTTATTGTAGGGCAGGCAAAAAGGGGTATAGATTTTCTTCCCCCTTTGTTGCCGATATAAGTAGGTAGATGAGAAATGACTTATTTATATTGCTTTTAGCAATTTTACTTTAACTCAAATCTTGCACCTTACGAATAATTAACTAAAAAATATATTCAATAATTAAAAATTTAACTGGTTATACACCATCCAATTTTTAGTCAATTTTAATGGACTTTTGCTATAATAACCGGGACTTACAGTCTCAGGCGGTTCTGAACGAAGTCAAATAACTAGTACTAATTGTAACTACAGTTTTTGATTCTGCAAGATGTGAATTAATTAAAGTTTAGTTGATATATTAGTCAATAAATAAGTATTTTAACTTTTATAAATGTAGTACTACATACTAGTATTCTATGATTTTAAATTTTCTTATTAAAAGTATAAAAAAATGTATATTTAAATTAACGAATGGTTCAATTAGTGGAATTTATTGACCTTCAGGAGTTTTAGCGGTAATTCCTTTTTCATAGTGTAAAGTGTATACTCCAGGAGAATGTAATACTTTAAACCATAAACCGGATTTAAAACCAAGGGATAAAGCTTTGGTTACACTTACCCTAGCAGTTTGATATTGCTTTTTTGTCAAATCGCCATATAAATTGCGAACAATGGTATTTATATGAAAATGCGTATTGGGTTGATAACGCATTAAGATTATAATGGCATTTTTGATAGAATATCCTTGGTATTTAGGTAACATCGGTAAGCTTTCTGATTGCCTGCCTCCTTTCATTTTTGGAATATCGGAAATATCAAATTTTTCTCCTTGCGGTTGTGATTCTCCCGAATCAATAATTGGATTCAATTTTTCTTTTGGTAAATCAATATCTGAATTAACCTCACTCTCAATATTTTCCTCAAGGGATAAGATATCGCGATCATTCCTATCTTCTTCTAAATAAGCTTGGGTGCGAGATTGAGGAAGGTGTTGATAATACTGATGATATTGTTTTTCTCCGATATAGCCTAAGATTAAGTTATCTATAGCAGCAACTTGATTGCGAATTGATTCCAAACGGCGTTCTAAACGTACAGATTCTAATATATAACGTTCTCTTTCCGCTTCTAGCAAACTCAACATTTCGTTAAATTCAGTCATTGTATTGGAGTTTTGGTTATAGAATTAACAAGGATTTGAAAACCTGCATAGGTTTTCTCAAGGCTCATACAAGAGTCATTAGATAATAAATTTATCGCTTTGTGTACAAATGATGCAATAAAGTTGTAGAGAGAGTATATTATCCATCTCAAGCACTTTACTACATAGAATCTCGTCTTCCGAAATCTAAATCAAAAGGATAATACGGTTAAGACTTGTTAAATCTCAAAAAATTACTTATAGATTAATACATCCTAAAAATTATAGAACTTAGGGAACTGGCCGCCTTTTTTTTAGGGTATTGGTAGACTCCATAAATTTTGAACCTCATCATAAAGGTTGTGAGTTCACTCACCACTCGAGTATTGTGACAATCACGACCATTTATGAATTATTTTTGTGGGGCTTAACTGGTGTTAACAACGTAATTAAATAAGATTTTATAAAAAAAATTAAATAGATAATAATTGATGATTGTATATAATTATCTATATTTTGGTTTATTGTGGATTTGTATGAACCTGATAATTGGTACAATATAATACTTGAGGGTTAAAATTTGAATAAATCCTTAAATTTTATGAATATCAACAAAACTATTTAATCTTAAAACAGATTGCTAATTTATATTTGCCATAAAAATCTCAGAAATTTCATATATAAAAATATCATAATATATAGATTTTTGTAACAGGTATACAGGAAACATTGCACTATCTAAGATATTAATTTTTTTCATAAGATTCTTGTATTACACCTAAGCTACAAATCCAAAATATCCTTAGAGTATGAAAAATTTAGATTATGAATAAATTAGAGAAAGCAACAGTAGAATACCAGGAATTCATCCAAAATTTCCAAAGTATCATCATCAGCACTATAAATAACGAGGGAGTACCGAATGGTAGTTATGCTCCCTTCGTAATAGACGAATCAAAAAATATTTATATCTACGTTAGCGGGCTGTCAATACACACGCAAAATCTAAATGTAAACCCTTGCGTGAGTGTTTTATTTATTGAAGATGAAGCCAAAACTCCACAAATATTTGCCCGTCGTAGACTAAATTATGATTGTAACGCGACTTTAGTAGAACGTGAAACTAATGAATGGAATGATATTGTAGAGAAATTCCAAGGGCGTTTTGGCGAAATTATTGAAATGCTCCGTGGTTTAGCCGATTTTCGTATTTTTAAATTGACTCCCTATAGTGGTCGTTTTGTAATTGGATTCGGAGCCATATATCATATTAGTGGCGATAATTTAGACAAACTCATCCATGGGACGAAATAAATTAATTATTAACATCAAATAACTCTTAACTCCTAACTCCTAACTCCTAACTCCTAACTCCTAACTCCTAACTCCTAACTCTCTATTTCTATGAATATTATGCTTCAGTTTCAACCTCCTGGCTTTGGGCATAAAATTATTCAAACATCCCTTGGAGCAATGGTATACTACACTCAAACGGCTGCTCCTTGGTGTATTGCTGAAACTGAAAATCTACCAAAAATAATTTTTTTGCATAACTTTGGTGGTGGTGCTTCTGCTTATGAATGGTCAAAAGTATATTCTGCTTTTGCTGCAACTCATCACATTTTGGCTCCAGATTTAATCGGTTGGGGTGAATCTTTTCATCCAGTAAGGAATTATCAAATTAATGATTATATCACTATTATTGCAGAATTTATTAAGCAAACTTGTCGAGAGCCAGTAACTGTTGTAGCGTCTTCTCTTACTGGTGCTTTGACTATTCGTCTGGGAATTCAACAACCGCAATTACTGCAAACTTTATTTTTATCGTGCCCTTCTGGATTTGATGATTTTGGACAAGGTAGTGGGCGTAGACTACCTTTAGAAGTAATAAATACACCACTATTGGATAGCTTTATTTATAAATTGGGTGCGGAAAATGAAATTGCAGTTAGGAACTTTTTACAAAGTTTTTTGTTTGCAAAACCCACACGAATATCGGAGGAAATCGTACAGGCTTATTTAGCTTCTGCAGAGCAGCCTAATGCTAAATTTGCAGCTTTGGCATTTTTACGTGGCGATTTATATTTCGATCTTAGCCTGTATATTAGACAACTTACTATACCGACGACTATAGTTTGGGGTGAAAAAGCACAATTTATCAAAGTTAAGTTAGGAAAACGTTTAGCAGATTTAAATTCACACGCAATCAGAGGTTTTCACGTCATACCCGATACAGGTATCTTACCCCATTTGGAAACACCTGAAATTACTATTTCATTGTTACAGCAGCATTTAGCTATTTAAAGAAGGCATGCAGCATTAGACATTAATTTTTATTTTATAACTGATAACTAATATATATCCGCATTTTGGCTTGAGCAATCGTAAATCGGGCATTCCCTGTTTGTAGAGCCCAGAATTCACTATTATTCTTTGGATTTCAAGCCTTCTCTATCTTCTGATGGAAGAAGTTTGCGATCGCAACTTGCAGTATTTCACTTAAGCAGAGAATCCTTATATTTTTCAGATATCTGTTGAATTATCTTCAACATTGGGAATAATAATATATGAGCTTATATAAACAGCAAGTATCAAGCTGGTTGGCAATCGATGACTCTACCAATGAATTCTCATATAACGGCAGATAACTCTGGAAATCACCTGTCTCAAGATTTTCTGCTTGAAATCATTAATAGCATACCTGACCCGATTTTTGTCAAAGATCGTCAACATAGGTTGATATTTCTTAATGATGCTTATTGTCGGTTTACCGGGAATACGCCAGAGGAAGCAATCGGAAAGTCAGATTATGATTTTTTATCTACCGAAGAAGCCGATATCTCTTGGGAGAAAGATGAATTAATATTTACTTCGGGTGTCAGCAGTGAAGATGAGGAATATTTTACTGACGCTCGGGGGAAAAATTATATTATTTCTACAAAAAAATCTTTATTTAAGAATGAGTGCGATAGTTTATTTTTAGTTACTACTATTAAAAATATCGCTACTGCCGATCTAAAAGAATCAACAAATAAAAAGTTAAATAATCTTGCTGAAAATGTTGTAAAAGCAACAAATAATCTTTTTATAATTAACGATTTTCATGAATCGATTAAAACTACATTGGTGAATTTAAGAACTGCTGTAAATGTAGATAAAGTATCAATAATTGCAGAAGATAAGGATGAATTTATTGAATCGACATCGAACGAACAATATTTTAAGCGAGAAATAAATATTTTTCCGCGATGGTATGAAATTCTTTCTAAAGGAGAGATGATTGTCGGAACAGTAAATGATTTTCCATTGGCAGAACAGAATATTTTAAAAGCTAAAAATATTAATTCAATTTTGGTCATTCCAATTAAATTTTCGGAAAAACTTTGGGGATGTATTTGCTTTTATACTTATGATAAAAAACGTGAATGGTTAGATAATGAAAAATCTATTGTAAAAGCCGTTGCTGAGTGTTTGGGAGGTGCTATTTACCGTTATAAATTTCAAGAAAAACTCAAAAAATCACAACAATTTTTACAGTTTGTAGTAAATAGTTTACCACAAATGATATTTTGGAAAGATTCTAATAGTGTTTTTCTTGGTTGTAATCAAAAGCTTGCAGAAGTAAGGAATTTTGTTTACGTAGAGGAAATAGTTGGTAAAACTGATTACGATCTCTGTCTAAATAAAGAACAATCTAATTGGTATCGGGAATGCGACAAGCGAGTGATGGAGTCTGGAGTAGCAGAATTACACATCACTGAGATGAAACAGCAAGCAGATGGCAAACAAGTGTGGTTGAATACCAACAAAATTCCTTTGCAGGATGAAAAAGGTAACATAATAGGGGTGCTTGCGACTATTGAAGATATTACCCAACGCAAGCAGATAGAGAAAACTCTGCTTCAACAAGAAGAGTTTCTCCGCACCATTTATGATGGAGTCGAGTTAGTAATTGTTGTATATGAAGTCACAGAAGAAAATAATTTTATTTATTTTGGTATCAATAAAGCCACGGAGTTGGCTTCTGGTTTAAAAAGTGAACAAATAATAGGGAAAACTCCCAAAGAAGTTTTTGGAGATGAATTTGGAGGAGCAATCGAACAAAGAAATAAAAAGTGTTTGCTTAACGGAAAGTCTGTTTCTTTGGAAGAAAAAATTATTGTTCAAGATAAAAATATTTTTTTACTAACTACTCTTACTCCCCTTAGAGATGAACGAGGGAGAATTTATCGTATTATTGGTACTAGTACAAATATTACTGCTCAAAAACAAGCTGAAAAAGCACTGCAAAAAGCTTATGAAGAAATGGAGTCTTTAGTTGCAGAGCGAACCAAAGAATTAACATTAACTAATAGAGCCTTAAAAGCTGAAATTGAAGAGCGCAAAAATATAGAGGCTGCTTTGGTTGAAACTGAAGCTAAAGTACAGAAATTAGCAGCAAATGTACCGGGAATGCTTTACCAGTTACAACTGTATCCTGATGGCTCCATGTCTTTTCCTTTTGTTAGTTCAGGTTGCCATGAAATATACAGATTAAAACCAGAACAAATTCAAGCAGATGTAAATTCAATTTTTTCGATGATTCATCCGAATGATTTGAAAGCTTTTAAAACCTCTTTGGCTATTTCTGCTGAAAACCTCAAACCTTGGAGAAACGAAGTCAGAATTGTTTTTCCTTCTGGAGAAATTAAATGGATAAAAAGCAATTCTCGTCCAGAAAAATTAGAAAATGGTACTATTATTTGGCATGGTTTAATTCTGGATATCACCCAACGTAAACAAGCAGAAAAAGCTTTATTGCGTAGTAATGCAATATTACAAGCTCAACAAGAAGCTGCTATTGATGGTATTTTAGTGGTTGATGAAAATAAAAATATCTTATCTTGTAATCAGCGTTTTGTGGATTTATGGCCGATTCCTCAAACAGTTATTGAAAGCGGCAATGAACAACAATTTTTAGAGTCAATAGTTAACAAATTTACAAATTTGGGAGAATTTGTTGCTCGAAATGAAAATTTATCTCATGACACAGAACAATCGATTTCCGATGAAATTGATTTGGGAGATGGACGCACTTTTGAACGCTATTGTGCACCTGTAAGTTCTTTTACAGGAGAATATTATGGTAAGATTTTTTATTTTAGAGATATTACTCAACGTAAACAAGCAGAAGTAAAATTACGTCAGCAAACTCAAGAGTTAGAAAAAACTCTTTTACAATTACAACGTACCCAAGTTCAGTTAATTCAAAGCGAAAAAATGTCCAGTTTGGGACAATTAGTCGCAGGTATTGCTCATGAAATTAATAATCCGATAAATTTTATCTCCGCTAATTTGATATATACTGAAAACTATTTTGAAGATTTGTTAAAACTCATCGAGCTTTATCATAATAATTACCCTGATAATTCCGAAGTTGAAGAACTTGTCGAAGAAATTGAATTCGATTATCTCCAGGAAGACTTGCCTAATATTATTAAATCGATGAAAACAGGAGCAGAAAGAATTCGACAAATAGTACTTTCTTTAAGAACTTTCTCGCGCTTAGATGAAGCAGAATTTAAACGGATTGATATTCACGAAAGTATTGATAGTACTTTAATGATTTTGCATAGTAGCCTTGAAAGTCAATCCCAGGGAGCGAGAATTAAAATAATTAAAGAATATGGTGATTTACCTTTAGTTGAATGTTATGCAGGAAAGCTCAATCAAGTATTTCTGAATATTTTAAATAATGCAATTGATGCCTTAGAAGATAGAATAAAAAATCAACAAATACCCGAACATGAATGTGCAAAAATTATAATTTCTACTCAAATATTAGCAGATAATATTGTACAAATTAATATCAGTGATAATGGTTCGGGAATTCCAAAAGATAATATTTCTAAGTTATTCGACCCATTTTTTACCACTAAGCCTGTTGGTAAAGGTACTGGTTTGGGATTATCTATGAGCTATCAAATTATAGTGGAGCAGCATCAAGGGCAATTACAGTGCATTTCTACTTTAGGAGAAGGTACTAAATTCCAAATTCAAATACCTGTTAGTGCTAAGTAATTAAGAATAGGCAATAGGAACAGAGCTAAGCTAATACATATCAGTATGTTTTTCCTAAATTAAATAGTTTATAGGTCATAATTGTTTATTTCTAAAACTAATTTGGGAACAATACTTATAAGTAATATGTTCTCTCAAATTAACTTATGATACCGACCGAATTTAAATCTTTACAATCAGATGCAACAGGAGTTAAAGAAAATATAATAAATTCCTTACCAATGCATCAATTAGTGATTGACAATTTGCCAGAATTAATTTACTGGAAAAATAATGATTTAGTATTTCAAGGTTGTAATTTAGCTTTTGCCAAAGCTGTAGGTTTAACTTCCCCAGAAGAAATTATTGGTAAAACGGATGACGAATTACCTTTAAAAAATCAAACATTACCTTCATGGGGAAATTACCTTCAGAGGCACAGCTTTACAAACGATCGCCATATTCTTGAAAACAATACTAGTTTTGAAGAAACCTCTGTATCTGCTCTAGCTCCAGGTAAAAATATCTGGTTAGATATCCGTAAAAAGCCTTTGATTAAACCTGATGGCAAAATTGCTGGTATGCTTTGTCGCATTGAAGATATTACTAAACGTAAATTAGAGGAAGCTGAATTAATAGAGTCTCATCAGCAACATTTGGCGTTAATAGCTCAACAAACACCCTTAGCGACAATTAAGTGCGATTGCAATTTTAAAATCAAAGAGTGGAATCAAGCCGCAGAAGAAATTTTTGGATATAGCAAAAGTGAAATTTTAGGACGTAATATTGATTTTTTAGTTGAGGATAACTTTAAAATTCATTTAGAAGAAATGCTGCATGATTTCGTCAGTAAAAAAGAAATGATGCTCAATATAAATGAAAATTTAACTAAAGATGGTAGAAAAATTATTTGCGAGTGGTATAACTATCCTTTATTAGCTGCAAATGGTGAAGTTATTGGCATAACTTCAATGGCATTAGATATTACCGAGCGCAAACAGGCAGAAGAAAATTTAAAAAAGCAAGAACAATTTCTACGTACAGTTTACGATGGTGCCGTGCACCCTATAATTGTGATCGATGTCAGCGAAGACGATCGATTTCGCTACGCAGGAATTAACTCAGTGGCAGAAAAAAATAGTAATCTCAATAATATACAAGTGGTTGGTAAAACTCCGGAAGAATTATTTGGAGAAATTGAAGGTGCTAAATCATCTCAAAGTTATCGTAAATCTGTAGAAACGGGTAAGTCTTTTTCTTTTGAAGAAAGTCTCACCTTGCGCGAGCAGAAAACCTGCTGGCTGAATACTATTAATCCTTTAAAAGATGATTCTGGTAAAGTATACAGACTTGTAAGTACATGTATAGATATTACCGAGCACAGACAAGCCGAAATAGCATTAAAAAACTCCTTAAAAGAATCCGCTGACATTAAGTTTGCTTTAGATCAAGCTGCTATTGTGGCAATTACTGATACTCAAGGAAATATTGAATACGTTAATGATAAATTTTGCGAGATTTCTAAATACAACCGCGAAGAATTAATCGGTAAGAATCATCGGATTATCAATTCTGCTTATCATCCGAAATCCTTTTTCACTCAAATATGGGAAACCATTACTGACGGTAAAGTGTGGCAAGGAGAAATTAGAAATCGCGCCAAAGATGGAACTAACTACTGGATGCACACAACAATTGTGCCAATGCTAGATGCAGAAGGTAAACCCAAACAATATATCGCCATTCGTAACGACATTACCCCAAGCAAACAAGCCCAAACTGAAGTACATCAAAAAGCTAAAGACTTAGAAAAGGCTCTTTATGAATTGCAACGGGCTCAAACACAATTAGTACAAAGCGAAAAAATGTCAGGTTTAGGGCAATTAGTCGCAGGTGTAGCCCATGAAATTAACAACCCCGTTAATTTTATTTATGGAAATCTCAATCACGCGAATAAATACGCTCAAGACTTATTAGAAATAATCGAAACCTATCGCCGAAATTATCCTCAACCCACATTAGAAATACAAGAATTAACAGAAGAATTAGACTTGGAGTTTTTGATAGAAGATTTTCCCAAACTTTTGGGTTCGATGAAAGTCGGAGCCCAACGTATTCGAGAAATAGTCGCTTCCTTACGTACCTTTTCCCGTATGGATCAATCAGAAATGAAAGAAGTTGATATCCATGAAGGAATTGACAGCACTTTAATGATTTTAGAACATCACATCAAAGCGAAACTCGATCGTTCCAGAATTGAAATTATTAAAGATTATGGCAATTTACCGCAGATAGAATGCTATGCCGGACAATTAAATCAAGTATTTATGAATATCTTAGCCAATGCAGTTGATGGATTAGATGATAATAGATCCAATTTACAATCTGCCACTATTTGTATAAAAACAGAAATAGTCGGATCAAAAAACGTCAAAATTTCTATCTCCGATAACGGAACAGGAATTCCTGAAAATATAAAAAAACGACTTTTCGATCCATTTTTTACAACTAAATCTGTAGGAAAAGGTACGGGAATGGGATTATCAATTAGTTACCAAATAATAGTAGAAAAACACAGGGGTTCTTTGAATTGTATTTCCACATTAGGAGAAGGAAGCAAATTTGTAATTATCATTCCCACAAAACAATGTAGATAAAGCTCGCGGAGTAAGGAGTTGGGAGTTAGAAGTAAGGAGTAAGGAGTAAGGAGTTGGGAGTTAGAAGTAAGGAGTAAGGAGTAAGGAGTTAGAAGTAAGGAGTAAGGAGTAAGGAGTTAGAAGTAAGGAGTAAGGAGTTAGGAGTTAGGAGTTAAGAATTTTCTTCCCCATCTCCCCATCTCCCCATCTCCCCACCTCCCCATCTCCCCATCTCCCCACCTCCCCATCTCCCCATCTCCCCACCTCCCTATCTCCCTATCTCTCTAATCTTCTTCAGTTACCTCAGCAGTTTTATTTCTATCTAATTTCAAAATTAATACTCCTAAAGGTGGTAGACATAAATCCAAAGAGTACTGTTGAGAGTGCATTGACCAATTATCAGTCCATTTGCCACCTAAGTTACCCATATTGCTGCCGCCGTATTTC
>JBCCSG010000127.1:0-18013 GCA_039200565.1 Cyanobacteria bacterium P01_D01_bin.50
TTCGTAGCTAGTAAGGGAAGTAGGGGTGACTAACCATAAATAACTGCGTTCTCTACCAAGGGAATATTGCAGCAATACGGTGTCCTTATCTAATTGCTGTTGAATTTGGGGTAATTTTAATGGTTCTGGGTTGGTGATTTTGTCCCGCTCTGGGTTTTGAGCGCGGATTTTTGCTTTTAAGGCTTTTTGTTGGTTAATGATATTTTGGATTTTGGCTTCGGTTTGTTTAATTTTGTCTTTCGGTTCTGGTGTTTGATTAACTAATGTAGACAGTTTTTTTTCTTGAGCTTGACGTTTGAGTTGTAATTCTTTTTCTTGAGCGATGAGTTTGGGGTCAACATTTTTACTGATTTTAGCGTTAGCTTGAGCTAAAAGTTCGATTAAACTACGAGCGCGGGAACGTTCTGAGATATGTAGTGCTAATGCGTCATATTTTTTTGATGGGTTTTTCTTGTGTAAATCCATCAACAAGTCAATGTAGAATTTGTAGTAGCCTTGGACTGTAGAGAAGTAAGTAGTTTTGAGGTCTTGGTTGGTGTAGGTACCGCGTAATTCTTCGATTTTTGCGATCGCGCTTTGGATATGTTTGAGGGATGTTTGGAAATTACCTTGTTCCCGTTCTAGTATTGCCAGATTTCCCAAGGTAGTGGCTTCTCCAGCCCTGTCTCCCACCATACGTAATATGGGTAATGTTTGGTTGAAGAATTGCAGAGCCCTCTGCTTTTGTCCTAAATACGAGTAGGCTCGACCAATATTATTGAGTGTAGTGGCTTCTCCACCCCTGTCTCCCACCGCACGATATAAAGGTAATGCTTGGTTGTAGAATTGCAGAGCTTTCTGCTTTTCTCCTAAATCCTTATATACTGCACCAATATTATTGAGTGTAGCAGCTTCTACACGCCTGTCTCCCACCGCACGATATAAAGATAATGCTTGGTTGAAGAATTGTAGAGCTTTCTGCTTCTCTCCTAAATCCGAGTAGACTGCACCAATATTATTGAGTGTAATGGCTTCTCCACCCTTGTCTTCTACTGCACGTCTTAATGGTAATGCTTGGTCGTAAAATTGTAGAGCTTTCTGCTTTTCTCCTAAATCCCAGTAGACTACACCAATATTATTGAGTGTAGTGGCTTCTCTGCCCTTGTCTTCTACCGCACGATATAAAGGTAATGCTTGGTCGTAGAATTGCAGAGCTTTTTGCTTTTCTCCTAAATCGTTGTAGACTGCACCAATATTATTGAGTGTAGCGGCTTCTCCACCCTTGTCTCTCAACGCACGTATTAATGGTAATGCTTGGTCGTAGAATTGGAGAGCTTTCTGCTTTTCTCCTAAATCGTTGTAGACTACACCAATATTATTGAGTATAGTGACTTCTTCACCCTTGTCTTCTACCGCACGTGTTAATGGTAATGCTTGGTCGTAGAATTGGAGAGCTTTCTGCTTTTCTCCTAAATCGTTGTAGACTCCACCAATATTATGGAGTGTAACGGCTTCTCCATTCCTGTCTCCCACCGCACGATATAAAGGTAATGCTTGGTTGAGAAATTGCAGGGCTTTCTGCTTCTCTCCTAAAGAGTCATAGACTCGACCAATACCCGTCAGCATAACAGCTTGCCACTTTCTATCCCCAAGTTGTCGCCACAAAATCAGCGCTGCTTCCCATTTTTTCCGAGTTGCTAGTAGTGATTCTGCTGTTCCTTGTTTATATAAATATACTCCTTCTACTGTTAACTTATCTGCTTCAGCACGAGTCGCATTTTGTTGTGAACTCCATCTCGGTTGACCGATTATTACCCTGTTCCTTACCACAGAGAACGAAGGTAAAACTAGGTCGTAGAATTGTGGTGCCTTTTGTTTTTCTTCAAATACCACAGAGAACGAAGGTAAAACCAGGTTGTAGAATTGTGGTGCCTTTTGTTTTTCTTCAAATACCACAGAGAACGAAGGTAAAGCTAGATTGTAGAATTTTGGTGCTTTTTGTTTTTCTTCCAAACGTGAGTAGACTTGGCGAATATTAGAAACAGTAGAAGCTTGCCGTTCCTTATCCCCCAATTTCCGCCACAAAATCAGCGCTGCTTCAAATTTCTTCCTAGCTGCTACCAATGATTCTGCTGTTCCTTGTTGAAATAACTGCAATCCTTCTTCCGTTAACTTTAGTGCTTCCGCACGAGTCGCATCCGTCTGCGAACTCCCTTCCTGCTGAGCAATGATTTTCAAATTTCGCTCAGCATATACAGTCCCCACATCGGAAATCAAAAATACAGCTAAAAACACAACAAAGGCGCGATGCATTAAAACTCGAATATAGAGATGTTGTTTATCCATGACTTATGGCTTCAATTGACTTTTTCTCCCTATAAATATCTATATCCAGCGCCTTGTTAATTATGCAATTTCAGTAAGCGCATCTCAAACCCTATTGACGGTGTATGACAAGCTATACCAGTGGTCTATTTGACTTTGGGGTACAGATAGCGTTAACCAGTAAATTCAATCAAAGCCAGTCAAATTTGGAAACGGAAGGTTGCTACAGAGTAAAGCGGTTTTCATAAAAAACATCAGCATTCCCGTTCCTGGAAGTGTATCTTTCCTTTAACGTGTGGCGAATTGGTAGCTGTGTATCGGAGTTGATACTTCATAAAAATTTCTCTAGCATTATCTCTTTTGGGAGAAATGTAATTAAATTAGTTGAATTTATTGTTTTAAATTACTACACTGCGATACACCCGTTCACCCCTTGAAGCGAGCGGGTGTCGGCTAAGCCGCACAGTAAGGTGAACGCCTATCGCCAAAGTCTTAGCGATATTTTTTTTTGCAAAAATAACCGATACCGAGCAAAGACCTTGCTCAGCATTGGTTAATGAAAGTATTACTATATAAGCATTTATTCTACGAGTAGATAATTTTAGCTTACTTTTTTCTTATTTTGTTGGCACTTAGTAATAAAAGTGTTGCGTGATTTCAAGCGGTTGGCTTGAGTATACTTTTGGTTGTTTGGTTTTTATGGGTTAAATGCAGTTTTTTGATATTGCAGGAAAAGCTTGTTCCAATTTCTCAACCCGCAAATAACGAAACCTTTACGCGCTCGTGGTTTTGAGAAGATTGTGTTTTTTAAAGCGGAAGTCTGATTAAATTACAAAAACCGTAAAACAACCGTATAAAACACGAGTTAAATTGCAGTTTTACCAAGACAAATAAGGAAAAGTGAGGAAAGTTTATACATTAACGGCGTTTTATGGAGATTTTACAGCCCCAAAAAGCAACTGCTGTACGTTAACGTTACCATTAATTGGCTCTTATATATTGGTATGTCAATGATTTAAGCTCACGTATTCTACGCTCCGCCTTCTCATGTGACCTCATCTTTCCTTATTTTTCTGCTCTAAATGACTTCTTAAAACAGATATAGGGCTTTGATTCCGATAATGGTGATTTATTTGCTAGAAACTTCATCACCTCATAGATAAAATCATGCTATCGCGATATAGAATCGCGATGACTGGTTAAAAATCAATCCCGCTACTTCAAGTTGTAATATTCCTGGATACGTTTGCTCCAATCGGATTGAGATGTATTCTCGTGATTTTTTTTACTCTTAGTCTTTATGCTGACTGGTGTGCTTGTAGCTTTTTTAGCTTTAATTTCTAACTGCTTACCTTCTGTCGTTCTTGACTGATGATTAAAATTATCCAAAATGTTGGTGCGTTCCGTTAAGTGAGTCTGTTCCGGTTTTGGGCGCTTCTCATCTAATGCTTGTTTCGATTTTAATTTTTTCCAATCATGATAGGACTTGCGTTCTTGTGGCGATAGCGAGGCCCAAATTCTTGTCTTAACTTCCAACGGCATCGTTGATGTATAGCTTTCAACCGCTTTGAATTGGCAACGAGATATGTGTTCTCGAATGAACCGAATATGTACAAAAAGTAACTCCTTATCTTGTTTGTGATAAAGCAGTGCTTCTCCATAAGCAGTAGCTAATAAAACAAGTATGTTATTTTTGATATCTCGCTGTTCTGGTTCTGGGTAAAGCGCTTCGTTTTTAGAAACTGCTACTTGATAAGTATTTTTTAAATACTCCTTGTCTAGGGGTTGATTAGCTTCAAAAATCTTCCACCAAGGTTTATAGGAGAGAATTGCACCAATATCAGCGTCAACTAAATCATTCCGTTGAGAAGCCGTAATATCTTTACCTAGATACCGTTGATCAAGTATCCTACGAGTATATTTAATTGCACTTTTAAATTCTCGTTCAATCCGATGCTTGTTTAAGGAATTGTTGCTCGGGTCTGCATTAAGCAAGAATCTCCAGTACAGTTGTACGTTCTGTTCCCACCCCATGAAATTGCTGTCAACGCGACCAAACAGCAACCCATCAAACCAATCCAACGGAGCGTAAAAACCGTATTTATCCTTAAACTTTTCATCTACATTTGTATTTGATTGTTTGTTAAAACTGCTTAAAGCGATGGTTTTTAGATAATTAACTTGCTTTCTTTGCTCCGGTGTTAGCACTTCCTCAAACTTACGCTTACGCCTTTGAGCTTTAAAAAGATCATCGGATGTAAATTCAAAACCGCAATGTGGACATACAGCAAGAAGCTTAAAAATTTCCGATTCGCAGCTAGGACAAGTTTTAGTATTTTCTAGTTGTTCGTCATTACAGTCGGGACATAATTTAATTTTAAAATTCTGGTGAGGCATCCCGGCACGTTTAATGTTTCCGCAGTAATCAAAAAACCAACAATCTTCTTTACCTTCAAAAATTCTCAACCCACGACCACAAATTTGTACCCACAATGCCCTACTCTTTATTGGTCGGCATATAAGAATAGCGTTTACGGACGGTTCGTCAAAACCTTCGCATAATACCCCGACGCTAGAAATTAATTGCGTCTTATTGTTGGTAAAATCATCAAATATTTGATCGCGTTCGCTTTCTCTGGTATTCCCAACAATGCATTTAGCTACAACCCCGCATTGCTCAAACTGACGAGCTAAGTCTTTGGCTTGCTTTACTGACGCACAGAAAGCGATTGCTTTGCGGTCAATATCGGTTGTTTTATCAAGATAAATTTTTACTACTTCGCTGTTAAATGCAGCGTCGCATACCTCAGCCATACTCGTTTGAGTAAATTCACCATCTTTACTTTTTAACTTGCTTTCATCTATTAGATTGGTGTAAGCAAACTGACGGGCGCGGGATAAATGACCTTTTTCTATTAACTCACTTGGATAAGGTGCTTTAACTACCTCGTCAAAATATTGACAATACCCTTCTTTATTTCTTTTACTTCTCCACGGTGATGCGGATAATCCCAAGAAATCAACTTTTTGATTAAGGCACCAGATTTTACCAGCATAGGTATCTAAAATACGCGACCACACCTTAAAATAACTTGCTGTGTGGGCTTCATCTAAAATAACTAAATCAATATCTGGGGGGAGTTCGCGGTTTTTAATAGTTTGCAGCATTGCTATCTGCAAGGACTTGGTATAGTCAGGCTTTGCGTATTCCGCCCAAATAACGGAAGCGTCAATTCCAAAGAATTTATATAAAGTTTTACAGGTTTGTTTAACAAGTTTACCGCGATGCACCAAAAACAACACTCGTTTACCTTGTTTTACGTAATCACCGATAATCTTGGAAGCAATAACAGTTTTTCCGGCTCCGGTTGGTGCGTATAAAAGGACTCGCTTAGTTCCGTTTTGGAAATATTGGTAAACTTCACCGATAACTTTTTCTTGATAATCCCGCAGTTTTAATTCGGACAAAGTATCAGTTTCGGTTAACAGTTGTGCCATAGTTAATTAATCCAAAAAATTCTTTCATTCTTTTGACCTCCCCGCTTCGCTGGGAGGTTATCCGTAAAAAAAAATATCCATGTACTGTTTTATCGCACTACGCTCGTTAACCAGAACGAAGTTAAATCCAAAATAATTTGCGCTTCGATACAATCGCTCGGTAGTATTTTTCCGAGTAATTTACCCCTACTCACAGCATCGAGATTGCTTACGATAGTTCTAAATACCTTCTCCCCCATCACTTCCAGCACTTCTATTAATGCACCAACCGCTTCTAGTACGCTGATTGAGCGGTGAAGCGAGTGAAGGGAGATATTCGATTAATCCGGGAATGCATTCCTTCTCAGATGAGGAGAATTCTGCACCATCAGAATTATTTCAATCGCTATATAAGGAATCTAATAGCATTTGGAATATTTTTTTAAGCGATGACCATCCCCCCAACTGTGATGCAATCTTACTCACAGTGCCTCATCGTTATTCCTGCCGTCGTTGGCGTACGCGTTTTGGGTTAATTCATATGCCATATGATTTTTGGTCTTACAAGCCCACATGGGCACCAACTCTCTCAACTACACCAAGAAGTAGCGGGCATTCCCCCCGAAGGGGGCGAACGGAGCTTATTTGTTCCGAGCGACAGCGAGGAATCGCCTACGGCGACCCTTCGGGCAAATAAGCGTAGTGAGTACTACTATTTTATACTCATCAACCCGAAATTCCCTTTGCGGTAGTCCGGGGTGCGGCTGTGGTGCGCGTTGGGTGCAAGGAAGGCACAGTGAGGTTTTGACGTTTTTAGTTGCCTGTTGATGTATAGAATCCGGTTGAGTGCGTTCTACGTGAATATTGTGACGCAGTTTGTGATATTACTGTGTCATGATTGTGCTGTATATATTAGCACTTTATTATACTTATGGCTGATATCTATCTTGCTGTTTTCCCGCTATAAGAGTTTTGACCGTTTTACCAGCACCAGTAGGAGCGTACAATAAAACTGATTTAATACCAATAAAAGAAAAACCGATACGTATCGGATATAGCTTGTTTTTGATAATCTCGCAGGCTGAAGCTAGCCTGAGTAGGCTTCCGAGGTGATAATTTTCACGTTTATTATCCCCCTTGATACCTAATTTGTGCTTCTGGAATGGTGCTAAGTAGCGCTCCAAGTAAATCGATTTGCACTTTTGGCGAAATCAACTTCCAAATTTGGAGTAATTCATCGAGGGGATAAACATCAAATAGCTCGATTACTGCTTTGAGTATTGATTCATTACCCTCCTTAACTACTAATGGCAAGTAATCTTGAGCAATGAATTCACCATCTGGGGGTGGTTTTGGTGGTGAATTATTTTTACTAGTTTTGGTATATAAGTCTCCTTTAAGCAAAACTAGTAGAAATTCTCGTAACTGAGAAACCCGTTGCTGTGATACGTTTGCGAGTTCTGCTATTGCTTTTTGAGTAACTTTCTTCCCTTCCGACTTCAGCTGCTCAACCGCTTTCTTCATCGCCATCTGCAATCGTTCAATTTTGGTTGCAGCATCAGGGGTTATTTCCTTGGCTTCTACCAGGGTAACTGGAACATCTAATGGGTAATCGCCTAAGATATATACTTTAAATTGTTTGTCTGGGTATCGAGAGGAGCGGTTTCTCCCGATGCCTTGAAAAATCGTTTGTAGGATTCTATGCCGGATAAAATCAGCGAAATCATCATCAATACTGACTTCATACTCAAAATGGGGCTGTATTTTATTGGGTAATGGGTTATTTAATTCAATTGATTGTTTGATTGTTTTCGTACCAGTTTTGGGCGTTCTACCGTGAACACAGGTAAACTCAGCTTTGAGCGCTTCTAAATTAGCCGTGGGAATTCCATCTAAGATGATATTTTGGATTCCTTCTAAATCATTGCTACCACGGGAATCCACAAACCACTGATATTTACCATTAAATTTCTTAAAGGTTATAACTTCGGATTTTTCCCCTTTCTCCTCACATTGCGATATGATTTCGGCGATTACAGCTTTACCGCGTTTTTGTTGATCACCACCGCGATTTATTCCCATGCGCCCAAGTCCAGCAACTTGAATTACTTCTAAATTCTGCTTTTCCTGCTCCTCTTGTTTACACCTAAATATTTGGGTGTGGGGGATATTCAGCAATTGGGCTAGTTCAATTGTTCTCCCAGTTGCGTCAAGGAAAATGTTTTTCTTAGCATTGGCTGCTATTTCTGCTAATCGGTTGTTAGGAGTAGTAATTGTGAGATTATTAAAGTCAGCACTTATATAACCGATAGAATCACCGGATAGTACGGATATTAGCGGTAAAATCCATTGTTTCAGTACTGTTTGATTAATTTTATCGGCAGTTTCGGCATCTCGCTTCTGAAACTTTTTCCTTACTCCTGCTGGTAAATCAGCAATATCTACACCATGTTCTGATGTCGGGTTTAGCGTTGACAAGTCAGGTGCTGTTGCTTCTTCCAGTGCTGCTAAATCAATGGAGTCTGGGACTTTTAATAATTCTTTTAGATGCTCAAAGCTCCACCCGTACCGCGTTGGCGCTTTCTCTCCCTTGGTAAGAATTGATTTGATTTTGGTAAGCAGCGGTAAAAGAGAAATTAATAACTCAGAATTTGCTGTAGCAAGCGTAGTGATTAACATATCTACATCTCGCGCCGTTACCTGCACTGCTTCAGAATTCTTGAAGATTTCGCCCCATTCCTCCCAAATTAATACGCTATTTGAGTAATCAAAATCTTCAGAAGGTGTAGGTAAGCTTTGTGGGTGAGAAATTATACGACTATTACTGAATGCTTTGGCGCGGGCGTTCAGGTACCCGAACACCGCACCACTCTTACAAGCTTCCAGATACGCGCAATTCTGGCAGGCAACATTTACGCTATAAGCACCTTGGATATTAGCATTTTTAAGTGCATTTATAGTATCTACTCTTGCACAATTGTTATTAGCGTAGGATTGCTCCCCACTGCTAACTTTACCGTTTTTCCTACGAATATAACCTTTTTCATCTCGAATCAACCCATTGTGTCTACCTTCTAAATGTGCCCAACCTTTCTGTAATGTTGGTGTTGTTGGATTGCGGGAATCATTACTTACGTAAAAGATTTTCTCACAATCAAAATCCGACGGCTGCAACCTACCAGCATCATAGCTTTTACCGCTACCAGTACCGGAAGAATCAAAGATATATTGGAAAGGTGATTTAATCCAGGTGGAAACGCGATCAATATTTTTGTAGATGTGAATTGGGGTAGTTTTGGGTTGCTGCGATTTACTTTCGTATGCACTGTACGCAGCATTTTGGGTAAGTTGTTCTTTCTTACCAAATCCCCACGGTTGTTTTTTCTGAGTAAATTGCTGCTTAAGTTTGGGGATAATTCCTAGAAGTTCTTTAAAGGTGTTAGCCGAAAACCATTGTTCGCGGGTAACTTCTCTATCTTTGGGTTTGGGTAGTAGTGAGACAGCCTGAGCGATTTCTTGATTTAATTTTTCAATGCTAGCTAACCCTGAATCAATCCAATCGCTAATATCACCTTTATTTGGGCATTCTTCCCACAGCCTAACGGGGTTAAGAACGATGAATGGTAAATTAGCCTTGGCACAAGCTAAAGCTAGCTTCTCGGCTTTCCTAGACCCCGCATTATCGTTATCTGGGAAATAAACAATCCCAGAAATACCAGTTTGTTTAAATTGCTTTGCAGCTGCTAATAATGAATCTTCACTCCAGCTACCACCTTGGAAAGTAAAAGTTACCAGCTGTAGATTACTGCGAGAATTATCACAATCTTTCTCGCCTTCTGTTCCCAATACCCACGAACCTACACCGTATTTTAAAACTTCATCAACCCGGTAAGGATGCCAAGGATTATCCCCTTTACCGCAAGCTATTTTACCGTTGTTGATGATGTGGTAGGGAAGAGTAATTTTCTTTTTATCAGAATACTGCTTTCTAGTTACCCACTGTGTTGGGGAGTAGGGATATTTAATTTCTGTATATCTCCCCCGGTTTATTTTTGGTTCTGGGGTAGGGGAATAGGGGAGAGTTGCTAGTTCAATCTCACCTGGTGGGATTGGTGCGGGTGCTGGTGGTTCTTGTTTTGGTTTGCGCTTAAATATAATGCGCGAGTGAGAAGAATAATTGGAAGAATTAAATAATTCCGGTGCAATTAATTCTCGGATCTTTTTAGAAGCGCATTCCGAGGACCAACACTTATAAGCACCATTTTTTGGATTAATCGTTAACGAGTGACCGCCACACACCGGACATTCATATCGGTGTTTCTCTTTTGTGGGGTTTAATCGGTCTATGTAATTCCGGATGTCAAACGGTTCTCTGTCAAATATTCCCCGGCTTTTTCTTCTCTGTACTTCAGTGCGGTTTTGCGGTACACTGGAGTTCTCTTTTGACGATTGGGAGCCGGGAAAGTTTACGCTCCTATTTTTCATTTCTGCCACTTCTCATCAGCCCGGTTTATTTTTTGGCAGTCTTGAGAAGTTAACAATGAACTAACGAGCCGGAATAAAAAATTTTTAAATAAATTTAGATAAATCTAGATAAAAATCTTGTAACCAAGAGGCGGTACCGGATACGACCGGACACGACCGGACATAAATGGCTGAAAAGCTGTTCAAAATTTGTCAACTTGTGTCACATTTATTCAAAACCTTGATATAAATTAAGTACGTTTGTGGTTGTTGCTTTCTTGATGCATCGAATTGACTGCTTGACTGCATCAAATAAGAAAGAATCAGATAATCAAGGATTTGATTTTTTTTATTCATTTGTTAGCTCATTGCAACTATGCAACAAGACTGCACCAACTTTTCTTACTGATTAAAATTCCAAACATAAAGCACCAATCGCAATTAATTGAAAGCTTGCAGGTGGAAATATCAACAATAAAAAGCTGACAACGACTTGATTTTAGTCTATTTGCAAGTATTCGAGAATACTAAATTTCTGCACTGCACATAATTTCAGTGGTGTGGTAGTTTGCAATACATATATTTACAGAGAAACATATGTATTACAAACGAGATAGAATCAATACTAATTGAGCCACTCCGCGCTATAAATAGACGCGGATTCAGGCATTGCCTTCTAACTTGTCACCCTTTTTGGCTATCTGGTTAGAGGTTAGCACTTCACTAGTATCAGCTTGTGTATCTAAACAGCATCAGTATTTTTAAGAAATGAAATTCAATCGAAAAATCGACAGAATGTAGATTATTCTGTCGGATTAGGCGATTTATTCAAAGTAAGATGACCGATTTAAGCTAATTCCCTCAAAAACGGATGGAGAGAGAATAGTGGGAACCACCGCGATCGCAACAGTCTTGCTCAGCATCACTTTCATTTTTGACATTAATTTAAGAGTTTTCACTGTCCCCGCTCCCCTTTACTAAATAATCCAAAATACGGTCAATTCGTTCTAATGTGGCATTGGTTGTAATTCGGTACTCTGCCAAACTAGTTTTCTGCTCCTCATAATCGCGATCTCGTTTTCTAGCTATTGCTTCTAGCCGTTCCGTCCGCCCTTCTACGTTGTCTAACCTACCAGCATGTTGGGATAAAAGCCTTTGGGCTTGAAAGACGAATTCGTCAACCCTGCCCGAAAGCTGATTGACTCGGTTTGACATTTGATTTATGGAAACTTGGGTTTGTATTTGCGCTTCTGCCAGTTGGCTTAATTGCGCTTCTACTCGGTTTAGGCGTTCGTCTGCTTGGGTCATGGAATAAAAATTAAATTAATAATTTTTGTAAAGATGAGTTAGTTATGCCGCACCTTTACCTTTTTTGGATGAGGGGGAGTCCTTTAACCTTTCCTCTAGAAGTTTAGAGAAGTCTTTTGAATTAATTAATTTTTCTATTTGTTCTTTTACGACTTCGGTCATATTCGTTCCTTTAAGTTGACAGTACAGCTTAAACCGTTCTTTCAGCTCAGTAGGCAGGTAAATCCTTACTAAGTCCTGACCTGTTCGTTTTTCTGGCATCGCTAGTGTTCGTCATGCTGCATCTTTATCTTTTTTAGAAGTTTCAGTTCGAGATTCTACGTGTTGCTTAACTAAGTCGCCTATGACCTCACTCATTGACTTGTTTTCGGCTACACAAGTCATTTTGAATTGAGTTTTTAATTCTTTATCTATATAAACGCTAAGTTCCGCCATACCTTGCGGAATATGTTTTGGCATATCTTCTGTTTCGTAATTATTTTGATTTGGGGATGTCAAGCCGTCCCCTTACCTTTTTTGGGCGAGGGGGGATTCTCATGCTTAGCTACGTATTCTGTGACAAACTCTGAAACCACTTCGGACATATTTTTCCCTTGCTTAGCACAAACTGCTTTGAAATTATTACGTAACGACTCAGGCATAAAAACTCTTAAAGAAATAATTTTTTCATCTACATCATTAGGCATAGCTGCAAGAAATGTTAATACTGTGCATCTAGCCTATTGTGTCACCACATAAGACTATATATCTATAGATAAAAATACACAAGTGTTAGTCTTGCATATCCTGTACATTATGTTAGTCTAATTGAAGTGAACAAGCACAAATTCCTTACTACACGGTGAACATAGCGACATTCACCGCGACGGGTTTTTATGTGCAATTGGCAGTCTTGAGAAGCGAACAAGCAAATAATCCAAACCCCTACCCCGCGTGGAACACAACAAAGTACCGCGACAGACTCGTATACCTAAAATTGAGGAATTGATTATCTATGACCGAACAAACCACCGACCATAAACCAACTACCAACGGGTTTTTACCAAATAATCCGTCTAGGAAAGGTCGTAAAAAGAACTGGAAAGACTTAGATATTGACCCGCTAGAGAAAGGTTTTGATTCGCATACAGCCGAATATATAGTTGGTCGTTCCGCTGTTCCGTGGTTGGGAGTAAAGCCCGGTCAATTATTTAGCCGTAATGATTCGGGTAAAAACTTATTTGTGAAGATGAACGATGGGAGAGCGATTTCTTTAGATACCCGGTCAGTCATTGAAATCAAGCCAACACTCCGACCAACAATGAGTGTTTGGTTAATTACCAGCTTTAACTCAATATCCACATCTAAAGCTGATTTTTGAAGTGAATTTAAAAGGCGATCGCCCTTCCGCCAAGAATAGCGATCGCCGTATGGGATGCTTCGCCGCATAACGTAAACATCAAGGATATTTTATCAATGAAAAAGCCTCGCAGGAAGAAATCCAAATACACTCAATTGGAAATTTCGATTAATGGAGAATCGATTTTAGATGCTGCCCACAAGCAGCAACTCCTAGATTCCGCAAGAAAGTATAGGAGTTGTACTAATGGACTCTAAATTCTTTGTTTTGGAATGGAGTAAGGATTCCAATTCAGAAGATTACAGCCTCAAAGTAACTCCTCATGAGAGTACAGAAACCGCTCTACAACAAACACAGGACAGTGCAGCGAACCACCATTGTGTTAGCACTGTAAATCCTTTAACTGGTGAAGGGGAGGAGAAGAAATGACCGAATCATTCAATCAAAGTCTGTATGATGCTTCAGTCAGGGCATTAACCGATAACGGTGTACCAGAAGATTTAGCAGAAAAAGCGAGCCAAGTTATCGCGAGTGATGACCCAACACAAGAGAATTTAGGACGGTCAGCATCTGACCAAGAAGCTGTTAACGAAGCAATGAACCATTACTGCGCCCAATGCTAGGGAAGCTGACATATAGTGCCATACTCATAGTTTAAGTTCCATGTAAATTTTAGAGTCGGAACTTTACCTTAATTGACCCGCTGACTGCCCGTGAAATTCTTCAAATTCATCTCCAGTTTGATAAAAAGTTCCGACTCAAACGTTTATAGGAACTGTGTTAAGTTTTAATACAGAATTAAATTAACAAGCTGAAAGTCTTTTATAGCAATACTTTCAAATGCGTTGGCACCATATGACACCTTCTCTAGCATTAGGCGTACTGGCAGAAACCTTTAAGGGGGATAAATGAGTAACTCCGAAAGTGGAAATAACAACGATAGCAATACGAATAATTACAACGACCCATCGCAACCCGAATATTGGGAGAACTTAGGAATCAAACCGATTGTTGTTGATGAGAATGACCCAAACTACATCGAGAAAGTAACCGACCAAGTTACCGAACGCATTAATCAAATTGTTGAGGAATTCAAGAAAGATAAGTAGTGACCAAAGATATTAGTTCTTATGTTTTAGCGGTAGCGGGTATTCTCGTTGCCCTTTACTTTTTCAATCAAAACAACGAATTACACCGAAAAATAAATAGCTGTCAGCTTCAGTTCCAGGGATTCAAGGAAGGGGTAATTTATGCAAAGTGATTCACAGTCGGACAAGATTGTGGTAGAAGTTCCTTCTACTACGGGTAACTACACCCAACTACCACAAGCAACACCCAGCAACCGATTGGGAGAATTTAGGAGAGGAATAGAAAACGCGATCGCCTTTCCAGAAAACTTCGGTGATGTGATTTATGAGTGTTTATCAATGGTCACAATTCCCGGGTTGTTGATGAGTATCTGGTTGCAACCGTTGCCAGGTTTTATCCGGTTTGCGGTTCTACTTCTGTTGAGTGTAGCAGCTGTAGGAACGTGGTATTTACTCGGAATTCCAGAAATAAGGGGATTGCTAGCTTTTAGAGTTTTTTTGGTAGGGGTAGGGGTGATATTGCCTTTACTGTCCTAAAAATTAGGATTTTTCAGGGAGTAACTAGTTATGAGTGATTTACACCCCTCCCAACTCCAGCATTATTTACAACTGTATTCCCGTGCCAAAGTAACCTCGTGGGGTTGTCTCGTTGCATCGGTGTTACTCCTTTCTCTTGGAACATCGTTAAGGGGAGAAAAGAGACAATATAAATCTTGGTTGTTTGGTGGAGCGACCGCTGCATTATTAGTTGGGAGAAGTCAAAGAAAAACAGTTAAACAATTAGGGGAATTGTTAGGAGACATTGACAACGTATCAAAATATAACTTCCAATTTTGGATCAAAAAACAAACTTCTCCTGCTGCACAATTAGCTATAACTGTTCCGGCTTTTGATGCTAGCTGGAAACCAGGCAACCTACTCAACATCAATGATTTAGCAGCTATGTTAATGCGGTTACACGGTCGCGTTGTTGGTGGTTCCGGTTCCGGTAAATCGGTACTAACTAAAGCTTTGGTGCGATTGGTAGAAGGTAACGTAAAGATTTATGACGTAGAGGCAACAAATAAAGATTGGAAAGGTTTTGAAATCGTAGGTAGGGGGGAGAATTGGGAAGCGATCGCCGATGCTATGAAAACCGATTTACAGTTATTCAAAACTAGAGTAGGAGAAGCTACATCTGTAGACAACGATGCTGGTTGGGATATTTTCAAGGGGCAAACAGTTATTCGGGTTGTGGAGGAATACCCGGACGCTAAAGATGAAGTTAACTCGCTAGTAAAACCATTGACTGAGAAATCGGACTATAAAGGATTAGCTGATGAATGGTGTCAACGCCTAGCACGTAGGGGGCGCAAACCGGGCATTTTACTGCTATTAATATCCCAGTACGACGGGGTAACTTCTTGGGGCTTTGAAGGTAAAGGAAACCTAGTAAACTGCTTTCATGCGATACGGTTGGGGGAATTCGCTGTTACCCATGCCAAGAAAGCAGGAGATGACCAATTAGTCAAGTGGCTAGAAGCAGATTTAACATCTCGCTGTATGGTTGACAACCGCCCTTGTCAACTCCCAGACCGAGCTACTCAAATAATGATAGGCGACGGTGTTGTGGTAAATAAAATTGGTAATTCTGTACCAACGAGTGATTTACCAGTTGGGAGTAAGGGAGAACAGCAACTTAACGAATTCGAGCAAGCAATTATCGATGTTGGTAAAAGGCTAGGAGGGGACATTTTAAAAGCCCGAACACTCAAACAACAATCCCGGTTATTCGCTGATATGTCACCGGAAGATATTAGACTACTTTTTCAATCGCTCGCCGATAGGGGAGTAGGGGAAGTTGTAGGAACTGGTAATTATCTCGGTTGGAAGACGACCACACCTGTAGACAGTACGTCTACATCCAAATAACAACCCGCCTACAGCTTTACACCAACTCATTACACCACACCAGCACGATTGGTGCTGGTTTTCTTATATTTGGGTACTAAACACGAGTATCGTGATCGCAATATCACTATCCCGCGTCTACTCCGTCTACCGTTAAATCATCTTCTAAAATCCGGTGTAGATGCCTAAAAACCCTACTATATAAAGATTTCAGCCGATTGTATCCAATTTTTTTTTCAAATATAAAATGGCTGGAATCGCCTATATGTAAGGGATTCGAGTGTCTACAACCAAAATAGGAATATTATATAGACAGCATATAGATACAAATATATACCGTATATAAATAATATATATGATTATCTAGACATGAAAGATAAAGACAAGGCACGATACACGGACCTACAAGGGAGAAGAACGCCTACAACAAAAAACTACTAACTCCATATAGACAACATCTATACACAAATATATACTGTATATAAATAATATATATGATTATCTAGACATGAAAGATAAAGATAAGACTCTTGCAACATTTCGAGTTGAGCCAAAGCAATGGGAAGCTTTTAAAACAATGGCATCAGATGAAAGCTCTAACGCTTCAGCAGTTCTCAATGATTTTGTTGCATGGTATTTAGCAGGCAACCGAATTAACAAGACAGACAATAATATAGACAACAATCTAGATAAAATCCATGAACATATAGATAAGCGTATATATGAAACTCTAGACAAAAAGCTAGATGAGCGTATAGATAAAAAGCTAGATGTGGTGATGAAAGAACTGGAAGAACTGCGGGAAAAGTTGCCAGCCTGATGGGTACTAGTGATCAACCCGTTAGGCATCTAGATGATAATATAGACAATACTACTAAACCTGTTGCACCAATTACTGAAGAGTATCTAGACAAGCTATATCAAAACGCTTTAAACGCGCTTGGGCATGGAGAGCAATCCAAATTTGGTATAGCTATCAAAAAACAAATCGTTAATAAATTAAAAAAGAGATTGAAAGAATTTAACAACAACTACTTGTAGCGAACAACCCGGAGGCGGAATGTCTCCGGCTCCGCTCCAGGTGTGTTGCTGAAAAATACAGTTGAATTACTCGTTGTCCCGCAAGACATTCATTTTCAGTAAAACAGTAGTAGCAGCAGCCTTGCTGCTGCTTCTTTTTTTTCTTTTTTTTACCAAAGGTCTGGCGAGCGAGAATACGGCTATTTGATGGAGCGAACGCGCTAATTGCTGAGAAAACGAGTTATTTTGATTCGCTCCAGCAAATGCCGTGCCGCTTGCCAGACCCCCGCCGCACAAACGAGTAAGTGAGCTATAAGTTCCAATAACTACTTCGCACACCTACAAGTTTTCTGAAACCAAAGCTTTTTCAATTAGCATTAGCGCTTCCTTATTGGAAGTAGCCGTACCATCAGATTGTACCGTTGATGATTCGTTCCTAGAAAAAACTGTACCAATCAAGATTCAAATTGTACCGTTGGTGATTCGTTTTCAGAAAGAACTGTACCAGTTTCATTCTGGTACGCCGGATCGCCAACGGTACTTCGGACGGTACACTCCCGTACCACCGCATGAGTAATTTTTTTTCTTGAGAGTGCATATTATGGCAAGTTTTAAAATTTTTTTTCTCAAAAATCGCACGACTGTACCATTTTTAAAAGCTGATAATTGGTACAATTTTCTTAATTATTGGTACAGTTTTCTTAATTATTGGTACGATTTTCTTCGCTCATTGTCCTGGGATTTGGTACACTTTTATCTATAAATGGTACTGAACTATTACATACACTCCTCATCCGTACCATTACTATTATTTTTTCGTACCAATTCTGTAACAATTCTGTACCAAAGTAATCTGGAATGTACCAAGGTGGGAATGCTTCCCGTACCATTCTTTAAGGTAATTTTCTCAGAGAACTCTCTCTGTACCTCAGTTAGCAATAATTGCTACCGAGCGTTTCATCCCCGAGATTAGGCTAATTGTAGCGAACTGCAAACATAAACGCCTCAAACCGCAAACAAGCCATTTTTGAAACCACATTATCTGCAAATAAGAGGGGTCTCAAAACCACATTATTTGCAAATGAAACCACATTAGCTGCAAACAAACCACATTAACTGCAAA
>JBCCSG010000128.1:0-17920 GCA_039200565.1 Cyanobacteria bacterium P01_D01_bin.50
ATTTAAGAAGGGTTGCTGATGTAAATGATTTACTAATACTACCGATATTGAATAAATCTTCTGGATTTAACGGTTTTTCTGTCTCCAAATTAGAAACCCCACTCGCACCATACCAAGTACCTTCAGAATTGATAACGGCTACAGTCGCACCAGCAATTTCCGTACTTTCCAGGCTAGAATCGAGAGCCGCTTGTAATTGTTGAGCTAATTCGCAGGAGATATTCTGATTCATTTTGATTGATTCCCTGTATGTAGTAAAAAATTATCTAGTCAGTCTTTCAGTTATTAATCAATTGGTGCGTGACGGTAAGATTAAATTATTTCGTTACCTTGATACCATATACGAACCGTCACACACCCTACAGGCTGCTCACTGCACTCAATTGGTGCGTGACGGTAAGATTAGATCGTTTCGTTAAGCTCGGTAACATATCCCAACCGTCACACACCCTACAAGGCTGTCATGGTACTGCTCACTGTTCACTGTTAATAGCTTCTTCACCTGTCATTGATTTAGCAATGTCTAGGAGTTCTTTTTGAGATGCCACTTGAGCTAGGGCAACGATGCCAAATGTCTGTTTTTCCTGTTCCCAAGCGACATAATTCAGTTTTGCTTCACCTTTACCGCGAGTAAAGAAGAAACCACTAACTCCATTATCTAAATTTACCCGCTGACGATTATCACCTTTTGGAGGCCAATTTTTCACAGCTTTGGGTGCTACTGCTGCGATCGCACCAATTATACAAGAGTTGGGACTAGCAGAAGATGCACAATCAGGTTTAATACCGATATTGACTCTCAAGCCTTTTTCGTCAGCCTCTACAAAAGGATACATCGGGGTATCAGAGGGGGGAATATAAGAAGGTAGACGCATACTCAAGCCTGATGGAATTTGCTGTTTAATATCATCTACTACAGGCTTAAATATATCCGCTGGTTCGCTATGTACCGATGGTGTATGAGCAAAAAAGCTGGAAAATGATATCAACAAACCTAGTAAGACTTTACCCTTCATAATTCTCCGATTGAGTTTTCCTGATAAACCTCTCTTGTAAGTTAACTAAGATATTTGTCTTTTAATATTCACTTGAGTCATGCATATTTATGACTAAAGTCATATCGGTAACATCGGTAAGCTGGCAGAAAAATCTCCATGGATTTCCAGACTTATACTATACCGCATCCTCAAAATCTCTAAAATTTAGCGAAAAAGTTACCTCTCTCGTTAGCGATCGCCAAATCATGGGAATACTGAGTGTATATTGTATCTACTATTCTCAGTATGAGTTATTGTTTAAATCCCCATTGTGAACAACCGCAAAATCAAAAGAATGCTACCACTTGTTCTTGTTGCGGTACTAAACTACTTTTAAAACAACGTTATCGTGCGATAAAACAAATTGGACAGGGTGGTTTTGGTAGAACCTTATTAGCTGTAGATGAAAGCAAAACCTTGAAACCACCTTGCGTTATCAAACAGTTTCTTCCTCAAGCACAAGGTACTAATAATATTCAAAAAGCTGCTGAGTTATTTGAACAAGAAGTTTTAAGATTAGATAATTTAGGTAAACACAGTCAAATCCCGAATTTGTTAGATTATCTCACTCAAGAAGAATATCAATATTTAGTACAAGAATATATTGATGGGTATGACGGGTACCCATGAGAATTTTTTTAGAAGAAAAAAATTCTCATGGGAGCCCTTGACTTAGCAAAAATATTATCAGAACAAGGAACTTTTAAGGAAGCACAAATTTGGGAATTATTAAATAGTTTATTACCCATACTTGAGTTTATTCATCAAAACGAAGTTATTCATCGGGATATTAAACCTCAAAATATAATCCATAGTCGAAATGAAAAACTATATTTAGTAGATTTCGGTGCCGCAAAAGTTGTCACGGGAACCGCTATTTTGCAAACTGGAACTAGTATAGGAACTCCTGAATTTGTCGCTCCCGAACAATCTAGAGGAAAAGCTACTTACAGCAGTGATTTATATAGTTTAGGAACAACTTGTATTTATTTATTAACTGGTGTTTCTCCTTTTGATTTGTTTGACATTTCCGAATTTACCTGGGTATGGCGAGAATATTTAGTTGATCGTCCGGTTAGCGATCAACTCGGTTTTATTTTAGATAAGCTAATTGAAAATGCTACCAGTCGTCGGTATAAATCAGTTAGTGAAGTCTTCCAAGATATTAATAATCAGTCAAACTTAACTTTCGATTATAAACAATCTTTAAATCAAACTAATCGGGGAGTAATACTAAGTTTATTAACACCTTATTGGCGGTGTCTTAATACTTTAACTATTCATAATAGCTCAATTAATTCTATTGATATTAGTCCCGATGGAAGCTTTCTTGTGAGTGGAAGCGATGACCGTCAGATAAAACTTTGGGAAGTTACTACCGGTAAAGTATTTAGGACTCTGAATAATGAAAACTATTGTATTTATGCTGTAGCTATTAGTCCTGATGGGTTAATAATCGCTAGCGGTGATTATTTCAATAACATTCAACTTTGGGATATCAATTCGGGTCATAAAATCTGCACCTTAAAAGGACATAAAGGTTTGTTTGCTGGAGTTAATTCCTTAAGTTTTAGTCCAGATGGTCGAATTCTTGCTAGTGCTGGTGGTGATAAAACAATAAAGTTATGGGATGTAAATACTGGTTCGGAAATTCGTACTCTCAAAGGTCATAATAGATGGGTTAGTAGTGTTGCGATCAGTCCAGATGGACGAATTATTGCTAGCGGTAGTGCTGATAAAAAGGCTATACTTTGGGATTTAAATACAGGTAAAATACTTGATATCCTCAATCATACTGGTCTATTTCCTGGGTTGGTTAATTCAGTTGCTTTTAGCCCAGATGGAGAAATTGTTGCTACTGGTAGTGAAGATTTTACTATCAAGATTTGGGAAGTAATTACCGGAGAAGAAATTTGTAAGTTTAATACTCAAGACGAGGTGAGATACGTTACTTTTAACCCCAAGGTCGAGATTCTTGCTATTAGTATTTATAATAATGATATTATATTGTACGATATGAAATCCCAACAAGAAATATGTACTTTAACAGGACATTCAGCTAAAGTTAATTCAATGGTTTTTAGTCCGGATGGAAAAACTTTGTTTAGCGGTAGCGAGGATAAAACTATTAAAATTTGGCGATATGAATGAAAATTTCTCCCTCTCCTTAATAAGGAGAGGGTTGGGGTGAGGTAAAACAGCAATTCGTTTTTCCGGCGTAGTGCATTTCAAAAATTCTGAGTGGTTCGTTTTTCCACAATCCTAGGGAGACGTTATGTATAACGTCTCTACATTGCGTCGGTAGAAAAACAAAATCGTCAAAATTAATGCAACAGACTACTAGTGGTAAAAGTCCCCCTTTTTAAGGGGAGCCAAGTAAAGCACCAGGCTTCCTGGATGTGCAAGTGGCGTGGATTTAAGGGGATCCCAAACATCCTTTAAGTGTCATGTTACGCTGGCGTAATATTTCACAATTATTATTCATCAAAATAATAAGAATAAATATAATTGTCTGATTAAATATTTATTTAAACTCAACATACTTATTTCTTAACCTATCAATGAAACATTAAAGATGTGTATTTACACATAATTTGACCTGAGGACGATTTCTTCCTCATCTAAACGTTCATTGGAGAAAAGATATTTATATGGCTGATAATATGAGCCAAAAACAGGTGCGTTTTGCTACATTTAATGCTTCTTTAAATCGCAGTAATGCAGACGAGTTAATTACCGATTTATCTACCCCAGATAACGAACAAGGGAAAGCTGTTGCCGAAATCATTCAGCGGACAAATGCCGATGTTTTATTATTGAATGAGTTTGATTACGATGAAAATGGCTCCGCAATCGCCAATTTTAAACAGAACTATTTAGAAGTTAGTCAAAATGGTGTTGAGGCCGTAGAGTACCCCTACGTTTATCTAGCGCCTTCTAATACCGGGATCCCTTCTGGGTTTGATTTCGATAATGACGGTACTGTGGGTGGTGGCAATGATGCCTTTGGTTTCGGGTTTTTCCCCGGACAATTTGGCATGGTATTGTTATCCAAGTATCCCATCGTAGAAGATGAAGTTCGTACTTTCCAAAATTTCTTATGGAAGGATATGCCAGGAGCATTACTTCCTGACGATGTAAGTACAGCAGAAGCAAATGATTGGTATTCTCCAGAAGAATTAGAAGTTTTTCGTTTGTCTTCTAAGAGTCATTGGGATATTCCGATTCAAGTTAATGATGAAATTATTCATGTTTTAGCTTCTCACCCTACACCTCCAGTATTTGATGGTGAAGAAGATAGAAATGGTAAGCGCAACCATGATGAAATCCGCTTCTGGGCTGATTATGTAACTCCTGGAAATGGTGATTATATCTATGATGATAAAGGTGGAACTGGTGGTTTAAACTCTGGTGAAAAATTCGTCATCATGGGGGATCAAAATGCCGATCCTAACGATGGTGACAGCACAGATAATGCAATTTTGCAACTGTTAGATAATCCTTTAATTAATACTGCCGTAACTCCTTCTAGTGCAGGTGGAGTAGACGCAGCAAATCGTCAAGGGGGAGCTAACGGTACACATCGAGGAAGTCCAGGGTTCGATACCGCAGATTTTGCAGATACTTCCCCCGGAAATTTACGAGTGGATTATGTTTTACCTTCTAACAATCTAGATATTATAGAAGCTGGCGTGTTTTGGCCAGGGAGTGATCACCCCCAATTTGATTTAGTCGGAGAATTTCCTTTCCCTAGTTCCGATCATCGTTTGGTTTATGCTGATGTGGAAAAGACTAATGTTGATCGGAAAACTATTGCGGGTGTAGAATTCCTGGGTGAAGTTAATTTCCCCACTGGTTTACAACTTGATGAAACAGAAGTTGGTGGAATTTCTGGTTTAGCTTATGATGCTAGTAAGGAAATTTATTACGGATTATCTGACGATCGGAGTGAATTTAATCCGGCTCGTTTCTACGATATATCCATTGACTTGAGTGATGGTTCTTTGGATGATGGGGATATCACTTTTGATAAGGTTACTACTCTTTTAGATAAAGATGGTAATGCTTTTCCTGAGTTGAGTCTCGATCCAGAAGGAATTGTTCTCACCAAGAATAATACTTTCTTTATCTCTTCTGAAGGGGATGCAAATCAGCTAATTAATCCTTTTGTCAACGAGTTTTCGCTTACTGGGCAAGAAATTGGTGAATTACCAGTACCTGCAAAATTCAATCCTACAGCAGATCAAAGCAGCGGAATTCGCAACAATGCAGCTTTTGAAAGTTTAACTATTACTCCAGATCAACGTTATCTATATACTGCTGTTGAAGATGCACTATTCCAAGATGGTGAAAGAGCAGATTTAGATAATGGTTCTTTGGTAAGAATTGTTAAATACGATTTACAAACCAGAGAAGTTGTGGGTGAATTTGTCTATGAATTGGATGAAGTTGCTGAAGCTCCAGAACCTGCTGATGCTTTTAAGGTAAATGGTTTAGTAGAGTTACTAGCGGTTGATAATAATGGCACTCTGTTAGCCCTGGAACGTTCTTTTTCTGTTGGTAAAGGTAATACGGTTAGACTTTACGAAGTACAAACCCAAGGTGCCTTAGATGTTAGCGGTGAAAACGATTTATTCCGCGAAGATGCTCTAGAAGATGATGGAGATATTTTAGCTCCTGGTGCTTTTGAAATCGATCCAGCGGTTAATAAGCGTTTGCTAATTGACTTTGAAGATGATTTGGCAATTACTCCCGATAATTTAGAAGCTTTAGCTTTTGGTCCCACCTTACCAGATGGTAGCCAAAGTTTGATTATTGCTAGCGATAATAATTTTAACGATACTCAAACAACTCAGTTTCTTGCTCTTGGTTTAGATTTCGATACCACTCCCGCAGTACTTCCTACAGTGGAGACTCCTTATACTATTGATAATGAGGAAGCTCTAGAACCAAAATCGTTAAATATTCTGTTGGTAAACGACGATGGTTTTGAAGCAGAAGGCATCGAAGTCATGTATGATGCTCTTGTTGCAGCAGGCCATAATGTTACCTTCGTTGCACCAAAAGAACAGCAGAGTGGTAAGGGAACTTTAATTAATGTAGATAGTTTATTCCAACCCACAGAAGTTGTTGAATTTGAACCTAATAAGTGGTATATAGATGGTTCCCCTGTAGTTACAACTTTAGCTGGTTTAGATTTCATCCTGGATGGTGAAGAACCAGATTTAGTTATTTCGGGGATTAATGAAGGGGAAAACGTTGGTGCTTCTGTTGCCATAAGTTCTGGTACAGTAAGTGCAGCTACTACTGCTACTCGTCGTAATATTCCGGCGATCGCTGTTAGTGCTGGAACTTTACGAGATGCTGCTTTTAATGTTGATGAAGCAGAGCTAGAGAAAGCTTATGAGAAAGGTGCTGAAACTGTTGTTGATTTAGTTAAACAACTCAGCCTTTACTCTGAAGGTAGTGATAATAAAATATTGCCTGAGGGAGTTGGTTTAAATGTCAATATTCCTGCGGTTGTAGATGATATTGAAGGTGTTTCCTACACCAAGTTAGATGGTACTGGTACTTTCAACCTGTTTGTAGGAGAATTAGCTGAAAATGTTCCTAGTTTGCTTTTCAGTCAGGGAGATGCAATAGAACCTTCAGAAATTACAGTAGAAGATTCAGAAGGACAAAATTTCCTTGCAGATTTTATTACTGTAACTCCTATTGATGGAGATTGGACAGCAGGTGATAATGTTCGTCAAACTTTAGAGTCACGCATTGAATCTGCTCCGGAAAATCCCGCAGCAACACCTTTAAATATTCTGCTCACCAACGATGATGGATTTGATGCTCCTGGCATTGAAACTCTCTACAATCAACTTACTGCTGCTGGTCATACTGTAACTTTAGTTGGACCATTTGAACAGCAAAGTGGTACGGGAACAGTACTTGATGTAGACAAAATTTTCCAACCCCTTGAGATTACTAACGTTGAAGGTGATAAGTGGTATGTTGATGCTGGAGTTCGTACTACTACCTGGGCTGGTTTAGATTTTGTCTTAGATGAACAACCAGACTTAGTAATTTCCGGTATCAATGCTGGAGAAAATATTGGACCTGGTGGTGCAGTTTCTTCTGGTACAGTAAGTGCAGCAGTTACAGCATTATTAAGAGGAATTCCGGCGATCGCCATTAGTGGTGGTATTGATTTAACCACGTTTGAAACTCCCGATACAACTTACACTGCTGGTGCTGATTACCTTGTAAATTTAATTGCTCAATTGCAAGCAACTCAAGGTGAAGATGATTTCATTCTTCCCGACGGTAAAGGTTTAAGTATTAATATTCCGACTCGTTTACCAGATGGTGTAACTGAAATTCAAGGTGTTAAATTTACCAACGCTAGCGACACAGAACCATTTATTATTGATTTTGGTGTTGTAGATGAAGACGGTAACGTCGGATTGAGATTTGCTCCTGCGGCAACTCCTACAGAAGTTAATGAGACATCAGAAGGAGATCAATTCCTATCGGGTTTTATTACCGTTACACCAATTGACGGAAATTGGACAGCACCAGATAGCGATCGTGAAATAGCTGAAGAAATTTTAACAGCACCGGAACCAGTTTTAGCAGGAGATTCCGACGATCCTGCAATTTGGGTAAATCCCAATAATTCTGGTGAAAGTATTGTTATCGGCACCTTGAAAGATGGTGGTTTAGTAACCTTTAATTTGAAAGGGGAAATTCAGCAGACAATTTCACCAGAGGAATTTGGCGATATCCGTTACAACAACGTTGATATTATCTACAATTTCCCCCTCGCATCAATGATGATAGGTGCAGAATCGCAAGTTGATTTAGCGATCGCTTCCGATAGAGAAAATGACACTCTGGCTATTTTTAGTATTTCAGAAAACGGTCAACTTGAGAAATTATCTACACCAAAATTAGACGATGCAGAATTTTCAATTTTTGGTGTAGATGACGGTGAAGCAACAGCTTACGGTTTAGCAAGTTATGTCAGCCCTGTTTCTGGTAAATATTACGTTTTTGTTACCCAAGCAGACGGTAATAAAGTTGCTCAGTTAGAATTAACTTCTAAATTGGGGCCTGCTGACGAACAATTAATTGAAGCTGAAGTTGTTCGCACTTTAGAATTACCAATACCTACAGGTGATGCAGCAGATTCCCAATCAGAAGGAATCGTAATTGACCAAGAATTGGGTTTCCTCTACGTAGCGCTGGAAGACCAAGTAGGTATTCTCAAGTTTTCTGCGGAACCTGAAGGTGGTAGTGATTTTACGGTAGTTCAACCTTTACAAGAACAAGGTGATTCAGAACAAGTTCCCTTCAACGACTTTATTACATTCGGCGATAGCCTAGTAGATGTTGGTAACGTCTTCTTAGCCACACAAGGAGCACTTCCACTGTCTCCACCTTACTTTAATGGACGCTATTCCAACGGTGAAGTAATATCCGAAATAATCGCTGAAGAATTAGGTTTATCAGCTTCTACTCCTTCTCTCACTGGTGGAAATAATTATGCATTTGGAGGAGCTGAAACTGGATCTGGCCTTTCCGAAGAAGGTTCACCAAATGTCGGCGAACAAATTAATTTCTATCTAGCGGCAGATGCGCCGACTGCAACTGATGTTTTCTTCATCGCAGCGGGTTCAAATAATTTCTTACCCAATATCAATGCTGAAATAAGAATAGAAAATATACCCACACCAGAAAGTGTCTTACAAGGATTAACTGATAATATTACCACCTTAGCGAATGCAGGTGCAGAAAACTTTATCATTCCTAACCTTACACTTTTGGGTGAGGCTCCCCCCTTCGCAAATCTTCCCGATCTAAGTCAAGCATTAAATGCCATAACAAATGATTATAACACCTTGCTTGATGCGGAATTAGACGAACTAGAAGATCAACTAGGAGTAAATATTGTTGAATTAGATGTTGCCAGTGAAGTAGCCAAAATTCAAGCAAATCCTGGCAATTTTGGGTTAACCAATATCACTGCACCTGCTTTAAATACGACTACCGGAGCAATAGTACCTAACCCTGAAAAATATTTTTGGTGGGATGAATTCCATCCGACAACTACTGCTTTCAATTTAATCGCTGAAGCTGTAATTGATGATATTCCCGGAGTTATAACTGAATTTACAACTACCAATACTTCACCTTTAGTCCCCGATATTGAAGGTTTAAGCATTTACTACGGTGATAACGGTACCGGTTATTTAATTGCCAATAGCCAAGGTGATTCTTCCTATGCTGTTTTCAGTCGGGAAGGTAATAACGAATATTTAGGTAACTTCATTGTTGGCGATGGTAATGGAATCGATCAAGTAAACGAAAGTGATGGCTTAGATGTAATTAACCTACCATTAGGTGAAGAATTCCCCAACGGATTATTAGTATTACAAGACGGTGCCAACGATCCACAAAACGCTGTTGAAGATGATGAAGAATTAGAAAACAACAGCACCAACTTTAAATTTGTACCTTGGGATGGAGTTGCAAATTCCTTCGATAATCCCCTCCAGGTTGATACTACCAGTTACGATCCTCGCAATCCCCAAGCACAATCTTTAATTAACGGCATTGCTAGCGGTGATACCACCCAAAATTCCACAGTATTGTGGGCACGGAGTACCTTCCCAGGTGAAGTAACCTTTGAATATTCCACCGATGCCGAATTCAATTCTGCGATAGCCCGAAGGGCGACGCGAAGGCGTATCGCAACAGTTTCTGCCAACGTAGATAATATTAACGTTCCCGTCAAAGTTGAAATTGAAAATTTAACTCCAGGAACACAATATTACTACCGCGTCACCGATGCTGCTGGAGATAGTGCAATTGGTGAATTTAAAACTTCTGCCGAAATTGGTAATTATCAAGGTTTTCGTTTCGGTGCTACAGGAGATTGGCAACAAGCACCTCCTTATCCCTCCCTCAAAAATGCCGACGATAGGGATTTAGACTTATTTGTCAAGCTGGGAGACACCATTTACGCTGATTTGGAAACTCCAGCACTTCCCGGAGTTAGCCAAGCTCGTACTCTTGATGATTTCCGTACCAAACAAGGAGAAGTTTTAACTACTCGTTTCGATTTAAATACCGTTCCTGAACTTTACGCTTCCACCTCGATTCTGGCAACCATTGACGATCATGAAATCGTCGATAACTTCGCTGGCGGAGCAGCCCCTGGAGAATCCCCCGATGCTCCGGATATTGGTTCTTCCGACGAGCCGATATTTACCGATGACGTAGAATTTGTTAACGATACTCAAGCTTACGAAGACGCATTACAAGCTTATCAAGAATACCATCCCATCCAAGATAAATTCTACGGAGAAACCGGGGATTCTCGTACAGAAGGCGAAAGAAAACTATATCGCTATAATAACTACGGTAGCGATGCGGCAGTAATCATGCTTGATAGCCGCTCCTTCCGGGATGCTCAGATCTCGCCAGTAAGCCTAACCGATGCGAGTGATGCTGGTAGATTCTTAGCAGAAGCTTACGATCCAAGTCGTACTCTTCTAGGAAGACAACAAGTAGAAGACTTAAAAGCAGACTTACTCGATGCCGAAGAAAAAGGTATCACTTGGAAATTTATCACCATTCCCGAACCAATCCAAAACTTCGGTTTATTGAATGCCGAAGATCGTTTTGAAGGTTATGCTGCCGAAAGAGCCGAAATACTTCAATTCATAGACGACAACGACATAGATAACGTTGTCTTCATGGCTGGTGATTTCCACGGTACTATCGTTAATAATCTTACTTACCAAACGGCTCCCGGTACCGAACAAATTGCTACCAATGCCTTTGAAATTGTAACAGGTCCAGTCGCCTTTAACGATGGTTTATTCGGTCCAACTGTAGCCAATTTAGCCACAGCAGCAGGTTTAATTACCCCAGAACAAAGAGCATTTTACGATGCCTTACCAGTTGCTGGCGACACAGATAGCGAACTTAATGATAAAGACGATTTCATTAAGAATTTACTGGTAGAACAAACTACACCTTTAGGTTACGATCCAGTTGGTTTAAATAACAACTTGGCTCAAGCTGAAAATTTAATTGATGCCGAATTGTTACAAGGTGATTATGTATCTACTCATACCTTTGGTTGGACTGAATTCGATATTGATGCAGAAAGTCAAGCATTGACAGTAACAACCTACGGTATTGAACCATATTCTGAAGAAGAATTACTGGAAAATCCCGCTATCATTACCAGTAGGGAACCCCAAATAGTCAGTCAATTTGTGGTAAATCCTCAATCCGTAGATCCACTCAGCGCTACTATCATCGACACTAGTAACACCGATGCCAATGGCAATGAGATAGAATTAATTGATCTCACAGCATACGCAGGTAGAACCGTAACAGCAAGCTTTGAAATCAACAGAGAAGCAGATTACGACAACAATGTTTACTTCTACACAGTTGATAACGCTAACGGTGAAATCGGTGATATTGCTCCTGATGCCAGCGGTTATCTGCAAGCTGCATTGAACAACATTATTAATCCAACAAATGGATTGACAACTGCTGACGAGCAAACCACAACAGGAACCCTTGAAATTGCCGGTGGAGATATCCTTGGTATTGCGATCGTTGCTCAAGGTACTTTAGAACAAGCTAATAATAACCTTGATAGTGTAGAAGGGGTTTACTTCTCCTACATTGGCGCGAATACCGACAACGGAAGTTTCGATCACATCAAATTTGAAGATAATACGTTCAGATTTGAAGACTTACCTAATGGTGGTGACCAAGATTTCAATGATATTGAAATTAAGATGGAGTTTACCGTTATTTAATTGATTGTCAGGTACCCATGATATTTGGGATTTCGATTCAAAAAGCACCTGGCGAATAGTTTGCCGGGTGCTTTTTGAAGTGATATTGAATACGTTGGTATCGGAATTATATATTTGAAACGCAAAGGAGCGCAAAGGTAGGCGCAGAGGAACGCAGAGTTTTTTTTAGCTATATAGTATAAGTCCGACTAATTACTAATTACTCCTAACTCTTAATTCCTAACCACTAACTCCTAACTCCTAACTCCTAACCCCTAACTCAATTCTTCTTGAATATCTTCCCAGCAAACACCTTCCAAATTGGGCACAATCATTTGAGCCGCACCAACTCTTTGAAATGAACCGATTCCTATAGTTTGCATACCTGCTGCAAGGGCTGCTTCAACACCAGCAGTTGCATCTTCTACTACAACACATTGAGATGGTTCTAATCCTAGCTCACTAGCTACATACAAAAACAAATCTGGTGCTGGTTTGGAACGCGTAACGCTGTTACCATCAGCAATGAAATCGAATCGATCGGCAATTCCGAGTTTTTCAATTACCCGTCTAGCATTCTCACTTCCCGAACCAATAGCAATTTTAATCCCAGCAGCACGCAATTCATCCATTAAATTACTGACACCGGGTGATAAATTTTCTGGCGTTATTCCCTCAATAAATTCTACATAGTAACTATTTTTACGCTCCATCATCTCTTCAATTTGCGATTCTGAGTAATTTCTATCCCCAATGATTTTCACCAATGAATCTCGACGGGAAATACCCCGTAATTCTTCATTCGCTTCACGGTTGAAGGGAATACCCTCCTCATCTGCTAATTTCTGCCAAGCTTGATAGTGAAAATTTTCTGTATCGGTAAGTACGCCATCCAAACCAAAAATAAAACCTTTTATTTCCACGCTGCCAACTTCTGATTTAAGATCGAAGGAATAGCGCTTGCCACGCCAGTAAAGCTTGAACTGGATGCGTTTCCATGTGGGAGGTAGATTAGGATTGGCTACCGGACCATTTTCTGTAAATTGGATGCCAGCATATCCAAAAATTACAGCTTGCCAAACATTACCACAAGATGCAGCGTGAATTCCATCTGCTGCATTTAGGCGTGTATTTTCTAAATCTACAAATGCTGCTAATCTAAAAAGATCGTAAGCTTCCCCCGTTTTTCCCAAAGAAGCTGCCACAAGTCCCTGAACTGCCGGGCCAAGAGAAGAACCATAAGTAATGTCAGTGCGTTTTGCGTAATAATCCCAGTTTTTACTGAGAACTTCTTTACCATAATCAGTTTCCGCAGTCCTCTCCATTACATACAGTAACATTAATACATCTGGTTGTTTGAGGATTTGCCGCTTGTTAACATCCTTGATACCCAACAAAGCTTGCATCGAACAGGTTCGCGATTTGTAATTGTCATCGTCAAGGTTAGTATATTGTAATTGAAAAAAGCCTTCAAATTGTTCAATAAGTCCTGTTTTCTCATCGTAGGCAATAAACATATTTTCAACAATATCCTGCCAACGCCAGCGCCGCTTTTGAGTTACTTGCAGCTTTTCTTCTAGTTCTGTCGCTTTTTGAGGAAAATTATTATTGAGCCAATCGTAAACCTTAAGGGCTTTTTCTAAATGCAATTGCACCATTCTATTGGTGAAAGCATTGTTATCTACATTTTCGTGATATTCATCTGGCCCGATTACGTTGCGAATCTCATAGCGTTCCTGCTTAATATTTAGTTCTACACGGCTACTCCAAAATAAAGCAGTATCGAGAATAATTTCTGCACCAAAATCGCGCATCCATTCGTTGTCACCAGTCACTTGCCAGTAAAACCAAGCAGCAATGGCAATATCGGCACTAATGTGAATTTGGCGATCGCGAACCCAAATACGGATATCTTCTTCATAGAAATTCCTTGGGGGTGCCCATCTGGGGGTTACTTCATCGCCAGTAGCTGCACTTTCCCAAGCATACATCGCCCCTCGACATTCGTGGAATTTTGCTTTGCGTCGCGCTCCTTCTAAAGTATGGTAGCGATAGGTAAGTAAATTGCGAGCAATATTTGGTTGAGTAAATAGGAAAAATGGTAGTATAAAAAATTCAACATCCCAGAAAATATGACCGTGATATCCGAAGCCTGACAGGGTTTTAGCGGGAATACTAACTCGGTCATCGTCGCGAGGAGCACTAATCAATAATTGAAATAGATTATACCGTAAGGCAAATTGAGCTCGGGCGCTTGCTTCAATTGCAATGTCGCTGTCATCCCAAATAGTCTCCCAAGCTTTTTCGTGTTTAATAAGTAGTTTGTCATAGTTTGGTAGTTTCTGTAACTTATTACGAGCAGCAATATGTGGCTCTTTCTCCTCTCGTGAAGTAAAAACTGTGACTAATTTTTGGATATTGATAGTTTGTCCCGCAACAGCATTGAACTTTGCTTCCACAGTAGGAAACCCCGGAACCCCAATATCTCGATATTCTGCTTTAGTCCCCGATACTGTTAACTTGAATGCCATTCCCAATTCACTGCGGGAACTTCTAGTGCGGACATGCAACCAAGTACTATTATTGCGATAACCTTGATCGAGAATTATCCAAGGATTGAATCCATCATTATCTTCGGGATTACCATCGATACTTGCTCTAATGCCAATTGTCCCATCAAAATCAATTGGTGTCAGTTGAACCCGTAATCCTAAAACGTATTTCTCCTCTTGGCTAGCAAAGCATTCAAAATAAATGTCGATTGTTTTACCATTAGGACTGCGCCAGCTAATTTTACGATTAAGAATACCTCGCTTTAAGTCTAACTGACGTTGATAGCTGAAAATTTCTCCTTTATCTAAACGAAATTCTTCGTCATCGATCGTAATATACAACGGCAACCAATCAGGACAATTAACAAGTTCTGTATAATAAATTGGAACATCATCATACAAACCATTAATAAAAGTAGCGGCCATTGCACCGGGATAACCTTCGGAAAAACTTCCTCGCGTTCCTAGATAACCATTACCAATAGTGAAAACAGTTTCTTTGTAATTGAGTTGCTTGGGGTCAAACTGTGTTTCTGTGAGCACCCAACAGTCATAGAATAAATGGGGGTCTAAAATCGGTTCATTCATTTTTATTAACCATATTGTTTCTATTTACAAAAATTTAACTAACTTTTGCTCCTATTACTGCAATTATCTGTAACATCTCTGAGATTTTCTAGAGTACACACAGATAATTTTCATATTCCAATAATAAAAATTGCTAACTTGTTAGCACGTTAACAAGCAAATATACATCAAGGATTCCCATAAGAATTTTTTCTTCTCAAAAAATTCTTATGGGTGCCCTTAAACAACTTAAAAATTAAAAATCAAATTATCGTTATGAGAAGGATTAAACCTTATGATGTTAATTTACATTCTGTTACACAGTGCCGGTTTATTTATGCCTATCTGACTTGAAAAAGCTGGGGAGCAGGGGAGGCTGTTCGAGAAAATTACTTTTTTTTTCTGACAATTAACCCCGCAAAGTTGACGAAGGTGAAGCACTAGTACCGCTTGCGTTCGTCAAAAGTCAAAAGTATCAAGGTAATAAGTATTATTTTTCCTAGCTTTGAGGTTTTACGAATGGTTGGTTGATTTAAGCCGCGCTGTACTAGTACTCCGCCATATTAATTTTGATGAGTAAACGAGCAGTATAAAAATCTCTTCTACCCCCTCTTCCCCACGCCACTTCCTGCAACGGAGGGAACCTCCGCAACGGAGTGGCTCATCTTCCCCCTCTCCCCCCTCCCTTTCTTCACCCATCATATTTATTGTGGTCGAATACTGGAGAAACAGGGGGAGAAAAAACTTTTCCCGGTGGAAATTTACCGGCACCCTCGTGAGGCGGAAGAGGAGGCATTTTATAGGAAATCGCCAGGAGCGGAATGGAAGTAATATTCTAGTAATAATATTTAGAAATACTATGTTTTCTAACCAACAAACCGACTCCAACACTTTAATTCCCAAGTTTGAAGGCTTTTTTATGGAAATGGTGATGCCTGACTTAGAAGACAGGTGTCGAGAAATTGTAACCAATGTACTCGGTAACCATTGGGAAGTTACATCAATTGGTGACAATTTTACCGAATTTGAAATAACACTTAATAATAATCAGACGCTATCAGTAAAACAAGCTTGGGACAAGACTTATGAATTGCGATCGCAACCTGGTACCATCGATGTAGAGCCGTTATTCGCAGTTCCCGTAAGAGAAAGTCGGAGTGAAAGAGAAATACCGCAAGGTGAAACGCCAACACGCTCTTCTAGTAATTCTCTTATCGATCTAATTTTTGAGTTGTTAAACAGTTTGTTAAATTTGTTTGCTTCTGGAGAGAAGGGAGTAAGAGGATTTAATCAAGCTTCACCTCTAGCCGATGATATAAGTTGGGTTTTGCGCTCCTTGAAAATTTTTGAAGTATGGAAGCAATATTTTCCCGATCCAAATAAGTTACCAGGACATGGAATAATTATTGCTCATCCCGATACAGGTTACACGGAACATCCAGAAATTATTGATAACCTGCTTTTATCAGAAGGTTATGATTTTGTTTCTGAAGACGAAGATGAAACAGATCCCCTTGAAAGATCCAGAACCGAAATTATTAACAATCCCGGTCACGGTACATCAACTGCGAGCGTAATCATTAGTTCTCCAGGAGCGGAAGCTGATTATTCCAATGATAAGCATATCACGGGTATTGCTCCCGGTGCTAAGTTAGTTCCCTTGCGAGTGTCTTATTCAGTCGTACTTTTAAGCAACCGCAATCTTGCTAAATCGATTGAATATGCAGCAGATAAAGGTTTTCACATCATTTCCATTTCCTTGGGAACGGCTTTTTACAATAAGCGGTTGCGGAGTGCAATAATTTACGCACAAAAGCGGGGTGTAATTATTGTCGCCGCATCGGGAACCTGGATTCCTTATGTCATATTTCCCGCCGCTTATGATGAAGTAATTGCAGTTTGCGGTAGTACAGCCGAAGGTGGTGTCTGGCGCGGTGCGTCGCGGGGTAAGAAAGTTGATGTTTGTGCCCCTGGTGATGGAATTTGGTATGCAAAAACTGCCAAGGAAAACGGCAAGCTTGAATATAGAATAGAGCAAGGTCAAGGTACTTCATTTTCCGCGCCATTTGTTGCAGGTTTAGCAGCCTTATGGTTGTCGTACCACGGAAGAGATAAACTGATCGAACGTTACGGTGCGGAAAAGATTCCGTTTATTTTCAATCAACTGTTGCGCGAAACTTGCGATGTTCCCCCCAATTGGAAGCCGAAGAGATTTGGTGCGGGTATTGTCAATGCACAAAAGTTACTCGCCGCACCGTTGCCGGATAATGTCAATAAATCGGTGATTCCACCAGCTTTTGCATTGCAACAGCATACTATGGTCGAAAGTGGAGAATTAGATACATTTGCACATCTATTTGAGCCACAATCAGAAGATGTGGAAGATAACATGAATGCCTTGAAATTTAATCTTGCCGAATTATTACAAACTTCCGAGACAGAATTACCAAAAAAATTGAAGGAAGTCGGACAAGAATTGGCTTTCTGTTTTGCAGCTAATAAAGAATTATACAATAAATTTGCAGCATCTTTAGTTAAGGAAAGTAAAGAAGAGCAATTGCCAACTAGACAGTTTCAAAGTATGGTAAGTCAGCCATTGAATTATCAAAATGACCTGCGCCAAATGTTATTACAAGAAGGTATTTCGGAAACTTTGAATCGAAAACTAATTAATATAGGGAATAGGGAATAGGGAATAGGGAATAGGGAATAGGGGGCGTTGCTGAATCAAAATATGAATTAAAAATTTTGGTCTGTAAGTCAAAATTAAATTCAACGTCTCAACGCCGATTCAGCAACGCCGTTGTTATTCAATATCGACGTTTAGATACACCGGTTTATGGGTGCGAACGTATTGAAGCACCTTGTTTAAATCGGCTTTATTGGTTAGAGCAAGACAACCTCCTGTTCCATCTTGTGTGTTGGATTTACCAAAAGATGGATCGTA
>JBCCSG010000129.1:0-17881 GCA_039200565.1 Cyanobacteria bacterium P01_D01_bin.50
CTGGGATTCTATCCAAGTAATCACAAAAGTGCTGAAAGTCCCGCAAACAAATGCACCCAAAAAAATATCAATACCTAAAAATATTGCGATCGCAATTCCTGGTAAAACAGCATGAGCAATTACATCTCCGAGTATACCCTGACGCTGTACTATAAGATAAGAACCAACAACAGAGCAAAGAATACCTAAACTAGCAGCAAGAACTAGCGCATCTCGCATGAATCCAAAACTAAGCGGTTCTAAAAGCAAATTCAACATTATTGGTAATTGGTAATTGGTAATTGGTAATTGGTAATGGGTAATTGGTAATTGGTAATGGGTAATTGGTAATTGGTAATGGGTAATTGGTAATGGGTAATTGGTAATTGGTAATTGCTAACTGTATGTCCCTATGTCCTATCGGACACGCTCCGCGAACGGGACACGCGCTCGCCACACGCTCCGCGGGAACGCGAACACTGCTCACTGATTTGGGGGATTAGAAGAGGTAGAATTTAACTGTTCACTGTTCACTGTTCACTGCTCACTGATAACTGATTAGGCTGATTTTTCTTGCCTATTTAAAAATAAAATATTATTGCCATAAGCACGCTGTAAATTTTCGGTTGTAACAACTTCTTTTATGGAACCATCAGCAATAATATGCTTGTTTAGCAATAATAAAGAGTCGCATTGAGCCAAAGTTTCACCCAAATCATGGGTAATTAAAATTAAGATCTTGCCATCCCTTCTTAATTCATTAAAAATATCAAACATTATATCTTCAGTAGTTTTATCAATCCCGACAAATGGCTCGTCAAAAAAAAATAAATCAGCTTGCTGTGCTAGGGCTCTAGCTAAAAATACTCGCTGTTGCTGTCCCCCAGATAACTCCCCAATTTGACGGGAACGAAATTCCCACATCCCTACTCTATTCAATGCAGATTTAACTATTTCTTTAGACTTACGACTTGGTTTGCGAAACCAACCCGTGCTTACAGTACGAGCCATCATCACCACATTCTGTACCGTAATCGGATAATCCCAATCTAATTGGGTTCTTTGAGGTATGTAAGCAATAGAGCGTAATTTCTTTTTGATGGGATAGTTACAAAATTTAATAGTGCCACCTGAAACGGGAATTAAACCGAGTATCGCTTTAAGCAAAGTGCTTTTACCTGCGCCATTTGGACCGATTACACCAATCATCTGTCCGGGAAAAGCGCGAAAACTAACATCCTCAACAGCCACTATACCCCGGTAATCTACATCCAAATGCTCTACTTCTAGCACTTATTTCTCCTGTATGATAGTAATAATTCTTTATGTCAAAAATCTACTTTCCTTCCCGTAGTAGCTACTGTATGATAACGATTATCATTCTACTGCACTATTCCTGATAAGTGATGTTTAGAAAATTACCTCTAAGCGCGATTACGGCATTAACTCTAGCTCTTGGTTTAATTGGCTGTGGTGGTAACGAGCAAGTTAATTCTAATTCTGGTACAGAAGGAAATTCTGCCGTGAATACGAGCAGTACTACAACGGGGGAACGTCCTCTTGTTGTAACAACTACTAGCGTCATATGTGACCTCACAAAACAAGTAGCGGCTCAAACTGTTGATTTAAAATGTCTGGTAGATGCAGGCCAAGACCCCCATACATACCAGCCGAAACCGGACGATCGCAAAGCAGTCGAGCAGGCTGATTTAGTTTTGTACGGTGGTTATGATTTTGAACCTGGTATTATCAAAATAGTTAAAGCAAGCAGCAATCAGGCTCCGAAAGTAGCGATTCATGAAGTTGCTGTCCCTAAGCCAATTATGGGGGAAGAACACGATCACGGTCATTCTGGACATAAGGAAGAAAAGCACGACGGGCACGATCACGATCACGATCATAAGAAAGAAGAGAAACACTCAGAGGAAAAAGTACCAGATCCCCATGTATGGCACGATGCTGAAAATGGCGTACAAATGGTGGAAGCCATTCGTAGTAATTTAGAGAAAGTTGCTCCAGATAATGCCCAATTGTATGCAACTAATGCTCAAAAAGTGACTGGGGAAATTAAAGAAATAGATAGCTGGATTACAAAAAATGTAGCTACAATACCTGCAAATCAACGGAAATTAGTTACCACTCACGATGCTTTGAGCTACTATACTCAGGCATATAATATTGACTACGAAGGTGCTATAGAAGGTTTGAGTACTGAAGCAGAACCAACAGCAGCAAGAATTGCTAAATTATCCAAAGAAATTAAGCAAGAGAACATACCGACAATATTTGCTGAAACTACCCATAGTCCTAAACTACTTGAAAGAATTGCTACTGAAGCCAACGTAAAAGTTTCTGAAGAAAAACTATATGCTGATGGTTTGGGTGAACAAGGTAGTAATGGTGATACTTATCAGAAAATGTTGATTGCTAATACTAAAGCTATTGTAGATGGCTTGGGAGGTAAATATACAGCTTTCCAAAAATAATAATTGATACTTAATGATCTCAATAGTTAATCAATTAAAAAAGTAGGTGGTTTCATAAGTAATAAGTAATAAGTAATAAGTAATAAGTAATAAGTAATAAGTAACACTTCTCCCGGCATGGTAGAGGATTCAAGTAATGAATGCAGATTTTTATTCGTCTTTAAAAGACTAGGTTTTATACCTTCATAGCGGATTCTATTCATTACTTGTTACTTGTTACTTCTTACTTAAGCCCGAAGGGCTCTGGTAAGCATTTGTTGGACCATCTACTTCTAATAATATACAGTTTTAGCTAAGTTTAAGTGTGAGGAGAAGATGATCGTGAAGAAAAGCTTGTGGAAGTCTCTACTAGTTAGCCCCGTTGTTTTTGCAACATCATTATTAATTAATGACAGTGCCTTTGCACAAACTCAGACTCAAGAAGAAACCTTAGGACAAGTTACTTCTGTTTCGCAATTTTCTGACGTACAGCCTACAGATTGGGCATTTCAGGCATTGCAGTCTTTAGTAGAACGTTATGGCTGTATTGCAGGATATCCAAACAGTACCTACAGAGGAAACCGAGCTTTAACTAGATATGAGTTTGCAGCAGGGTTGAATGCTTGTTTAGATAGAGTAAATGAATTGATTGCAAGCGCAACCGCAGATCTAGTTAGTAAAGAAGATCTGGCAACTTTGCAAAGACTGCAAGAAGAGTTTTCTGCAGAATTAGCAACCCTTAGAGGAAGAGTAGATGCTCTAGAAGCACGTACTGCTGAATTAGAAGCAAATCAATTCTCTACAACTTCCAAACTTGAAGGTGAAGTAGTTGTTGGTATCACAGATGTATTTGAAGGAGATACTAACGACGACAATACTGCATTGGGTGCAAGAGCAAGAATTAATTTCGTTACCAGCTTTACAGGAAAAGATACTCTCTACACCAGACTGCAAAGCAATAATATAGTTGCTCCTGATATTGGCACACCAGAAGGAGGTTTAGCGTTTGCTGGTGAAAGCGGAGATAACGATGTTGAATTAGATGCACTTTGGTACGGTTTTACTTTAACTAATAGTACTAACGTCATCGCGATCGCAAATGCTGGTGCGGCAGATGATGTTGTAGACACCGTTAACTTATTCGACGGTGATGGTACTGAAGGAGCTTTATCTAGTTTCGGTACTCGTAACCCCATCTACGGAGCAATGGATGGTGCTGGTTTAGGAGTTACCCAAGAATTCGGCAAGAATCTATCTTTGAGTTTGGCTTATTTAGCAGGAGGAGCAAATGATCCAAGTACCGACAACGGTTTATTTAACGGTTCCTACGGTGCATTAGCACAGTTAACCTTTGCACCAAGCGATCGCTTTAAGGTTGGTTTAACCTACATCAATTCTTATAACCAGTTCAATGGTGCTGGTAGTAACGCTTCCAACTTTAATACAGTTTCACCATTAGATAATATCTCTATTCTTGCAGATACTCCATTCAGTGCTGACTCTTACGGTATTCAAGCATCATTAGGAATCAGTAAGAACATAGTTTTAGGTGGTTGGGCTGGTTATACCAATGCTCGTAATTTAAGTACATCCGCAGCTTTCCCAGACCGTGGAAGTGCGGAGATTTGGAATTGGGCTGTTACTTTAGGACTGCAAGACTTTGGTAAAAAAGGTAACTTAGCTGGTATCATCTTTGGTATGGAACCAAAAGTAACTGACTCTACTATCGATGGTTTGAATGAAGACTCAGATACTTCTTACCACATCGAGGCATTCTATCAACATCAGATTAACGACAATATCGCTATTACTCCTGGTGTGATTTGGTTGACTGCACCAGACCACAATGAAAATAATAATGATGTAGTCATTGGTACTTTAAGAACTACCTTTACTTTCTAGGAATTAGTCTTATATTTTGAAGTTATATCATGTCCGATTAAACAGTTATGATATCTGTGGGGGTTGAGTAGTGAGTAGCGAGTAGTGAGTAACTCGTCTCAAGATAATAACCGCTATCTTTTCAATCGGGTTATATAGTAACTAATTATCCGGACTTGATATTAGAAAGTCATCAGGACTCGCTGCAGTTACTACGTTAGCGCAGCGAGTCACTTTGGGACTTGTTTGCAGCATTTGAGATTGCAACATAAATATTTTTAATAATTGTAAAAAGTATTTGATTAATACTTTTATTTTGACATCCTCTATAAAAGGATGTATAAGGATTTGTTACCCAATATACAGGTTACTTTTGTTAGAGATCTCTACTACTTTTTACATCGCAAGCAGTTACTCGCGACTCCATTACATTTCTCTCCATATTTAGGACATCCGGTAGCATAAGTCTCCCGTTGTGATATCTCTCGGCAGTATTGACAAATGAAGTTGTAAACCCTAGTATGGATGATTCGGTCGTGTGCTTTGACATTATATTCACGGACATGAATTTTTTTGCTTGGCATAGTTTTAATAGAAATGCTAAGTGGACAATGATAATGATAATCACTTAAGGCTTGACAAACATCAAAGTAAAAAATAGGGATAAAATTTCTATAGTTATTACCTTACAAACTAAAATTGTGGATAAAAACTAGAAAATACGAATAAATAAAGGAGATTCGGGGGTTTTTTGATTTTCATTAGTCAACAAATTTTTCTATTTGCACGTTGGTTGAGAAGTAAAAACAAGCATAAAAGCTAATGTAACATAAATATCAAAAAAATATGATAATGATAATCATCTTTTTTGTCAACAATATTAGCTGTTGAGTGTTAAATGTGGTAATCTATATTCAAATGTTAAATTAACCAGTCGGTTCTAATGGGGAACAGCCATTAGAGTTAACGGGGAAAGTCCGGTGTAAATCCGGCGCTGTCCCGCAGCTGTAAGCAAGGAAAAATTGTAACCTTGTAAGTCAGAATGCCCGCCGACAAATCAGTAAAAAAATAGCTAAATCTACGAGGTTATAGATGAAGGCACATACAATATTTGTTTGTACTACTTGTGCAAGTAAGTGGAAAAACGGTAAGCGTGTCGGTGAAAGTGGTGGTGAAAAGCTACTTAAACGCTTGCAAGCAGATTATCCTAATTGGGAATTAAATCAAGAATTTACTATTCAACCAGTCGAATGCATGAGTGCTTGCAATCGCTCTTGTGTAATTTCCTTCGCTTCACCTGGTAAAACTACATATCTTTTTGGCGATATTTCTGCCGATTTAACTCCCGTAGAAGTTGAGGGTGTATTTGATTGTGCAGGTAAGTATTACGTGCATCCAGAAGGTTCCTTACCTTGGGCTGAACGTGCTCAACCGCTAAAAAAAGGGATTTTAGCGAAAATTCCAGCAGTAGAAGTTCCTGTAGGAAAGGAAAATATTGAACTGGAATTGTGTAATTAAGGATTTGAGAATTTAATTTTAGCAAAATCTTGTCGTAATTAAGTTGCAGTTGTGCTCCTGTTTGCACAACTGTCCAAATCCGTTTGCAAATATTTCGATTTTAGAGATTTGGGTTGATTTCTAAAAAGTTTAAGCTTCAAAGTTTATTTCCTAGAAAAGAGATTTAAAGAGAAATTTACCTCAATCAAAACCCATATTTGATATAGAACTCGCGCATCTTCATAAATTAGAAAAAATGAAAATTAAAACTGCGACTTTAGGTTATCCCCGCATTGGTAAAAACCGTGAAGTAAAGAAAGCGTTGGAAGCTTTTTGGGGTGGAAAAATAACATTAGAATCGCTTTTACAGACAGTCAAAGAAGTCGAAGAAGCTAACTGGAAAACGCAATTAGATGCAGGTATCGATAAGATTGGAGTTGGTGACACTACACTTTACGATCACATCCTTGATTGGACATTTCGTTTCGGTTTAATTCCCGAACGATTTCAGCAATTTTCTGGATTAGAATGTTATTTTGCAATGGCTAGGGGTAAAGAAGGAACACCCGCGCTGGAAATGACAAAATGGTTTGATACAAACTATCACTATTTAGTTCCGGAGATATCTAATAAAGCATTAACAGCAGATTGGAGTGATTTTATTGAAAGAGTGAGTTGCGCTCAAAAAATCTTAGGTGAACGTGCAATTCCTATCGTTTTTGGTCCCTGTACATTGTTACGTTTGAGTAAGTTGGAGGTGGATATTGAGCAAGCTATTTCTGTTTTAACTCCGCTTTATGTTAACCTGCTTACCGAATTGAAATCTCTTGGTATTTCTGAAGTACAAATTCATGAACCTGCGTTGGTGTTAGGTGATGCAAATAATTGGCGGGAATATTATCAAAATGTCTATAATTCCCTATGTAATGTGGGAATACCGCTTAATTTAGTCACTTACTTTGATGACTTGGGTGAAACCTATAGTTGGGTAATGAATTTACCTGTAAATGCAATTAGTTTAGATTTGACTCGCGGATGTAATTTAGAGTTAATCAAAACCTATGGTTTTCCCAAAGATAAACGTTTGGGAGTAGGAATAGTCGATGCAAGAAATATTTGGCAAATTCGTCCGGAAGAAGTTATCTCCAAGCTGGAAAATATCAAAGATATAGTCAGGGAATTTGAAGTGCAGCCTTCTGCTTCTTTACAATTTGTACCCTACGACGCAACGCGAGAAACGCAACTTCCCGAAGCTTTACGTAATGTTTTGAGTTTTGCCGAACAAAAGCTACAAGAAGTAGTCTTTTTAGCTCAGAAAATGACTGTTTGTGATGCTAAATGTAACCACGAACCTTTAGTTAATTTCAATCGAAACAATAGCCAAAATCAGTCAAAATTTGACGCGACAAAACTCACAGTTACACATTATAAAAAAGACCAAAAAACATGCTGATCGCGTGGATAAAATGATTGCTGTAATATCCTTTCCTGATACATCGGAATTATAAAAAAAATCAGCTAAAAAAACTCTGTCTTCCTCTGCGTTTACCTCCGCGCCCCGAGGCTGTAAAAATATATAATCCCGATGTCAACGGATTTGATATAACAACTTCGTTCCGAATTGGGCAAAATCATCTCTCAATTGAGCAACCTCGAAAATAGCAGTCAAAATAACCCAGAGATGATCTGAAGAATGCTTGAACACCAATTCTCTATGATGCTGTTTATGCGAGCAGAATTGGCATTGGTAACAGGACAAGATTATGTACAGGATTAATTCTAATGCGAATAAGAAATGAACTTTGGCAAGGATATTTCGGTTACTGGCAGAACCGATTTATTAACTATAATATTTTAACTATTGGATACACCGCCTGGAATGGTTATATTAATGTAGGAAAGGGGATGGTGGTTTGCGATGTCGTGGATGCAATCCCTCCCTCAATTGATTGGAGTGTCGATACCGTAACCTTCAATCAGGCATTCGTTCCTCAAGCACAGGTAACTTCCTATCTGCAAACACTGGAACTGGAGAAAGATCCCGTAACCGCACTGCACAAAGCGATCGCTACCTATGAACCCACCCAAGCAATAGTTATTCTAATCGTTGGTAACGGTACTGTAGATATTAACCTGCTGCAAAACCTAGGGATTTCCCCTGCTGAATGTTATGAACAGGTGCAGCAACGTTGGGTAGAATTTCAGCCCGATTTAACTACCCAGAGGAGGGACTTATAAGTGAAGCCACTAATACTCTAGACTGGCAGCAAGACTTTATAGCCACATCTTAGAAGCCGTAAACACCTATAATCCTGCAACAGAAGCCTTGTTATCCTACATTCAGCACCCCTAGTGTCACAATCGGTAATCACTTAATTTTTTTATATTTTGAGCATCAAATTATGCTGATATAATTTTTCATTTCAGTTAAAAAAAGGATATTTAATGTATAAAAAAGTTTATTAAATTCTGAATAACAGTAAAAATATTTATGTAACAGTTAGGGTGCGGAATGTGGGTTGTTATTACTGGAATCCTTTCAACAAGTCACCTTCTTCTACTTGAGTGGACGATAGTTGTTGATGGCATCAACTCGGGTCGAGTTTTTCTCAAAAATCCCTAAATCCAAGCCGGTGTAGGCTTGAAAAAAATTATGACTAGCAATTTATCTCAATTGAATTCAGTTTCTCCTAGACCAAAAGTGATTATTTTTACTGCTATACTTCATCTTGCAGTATTGTTAGTATTCTTACCCCACACCTTTAGTTGGGCTGCTGTAGGGGTAGCTGTGTTTTTACACTGGATAAGCATTGGTCTGGGAATTTGTTTTGGTTTTCATCGTTTGGCTACCCATCGAAGCTTACAAACTCCCAAATGGCTAGAGTATTTTCTGATTTTGTGCGGTACTTTAGCTCTTCAGGGAGGAGTACTTGGCTGGGTAGGATATCACAGACTGCATCATTTGTATTCCGATCGAGAAAAAGATCCTCATAACTCCAACCAGGGTTTTTGGTGGAGTCACATCAACTGGTTAATGCATTCGGTTCCCACTAGAAGCGAACTTTCCCGGTTTACTAAAGATATTGCCGACGACCCATTCTATCGTTTTTGTCATAGATATTACATTGAGTTACAGGTAGCCCTAGCGGCGATACTATATTTGTTAGGTGGTTGGTCTTTCGTCATTTGGGGAATCTTTGTCCGCTTATTTGTAGGGCTTCATTCTACTATGTTCGTCAATAGTGTTTGCCACATACACGGCTATCGTAATTATGATTCAAAAGACTGCTCTACTAACTGTTGGTGGGTTGCTCTGCTAACTTTTGGGGAAGGTTGGCATAATAATCATCATGCCTTTCAATATTCAGCCCGTCATGGTTTGCAATGGTGGGAAATTGATGTGACTTGGATAACCATTAGATTACTGCAACTCCTCGGTTTGGCAACCAATGTCAAGACTATACAACAGAAATAATCTACGCTAACTTGCTGAAATTATATGACTCAAACTCAAGAGCCAAATCATAGAGAAATCATTACTCCATCAAGCTAGAATTGGAACGATCGCATTTCTTCCTTACCTAGTGGAGAACGCTATTTCTACCAACTTTTTAGCTTTATCCAAAAGGGAAATCTGACAGTTATTAACCCAGTAGGTATGGTTTTCCATATTTGCAATCTTTTGAAACTTCCTTTAGATACGGTAGCCTACAGGTCTATCAATTACTATTTTTCAAAGGTAAACAATGGCGGTTGGATTTCCCTTTAATGTTTAATTAGAAAGTTTAGTAATTTTTACTAGTAAACCATGGCGTAAATAAGGTACTGGTTTTAAAAGACTCAAACCCTTATCCTATAATACTTTTTACTTTTGACCTTTGACTTTTAATTTCCGCGCAGCGGTACAAGTTAGTTATATATAGGAATCCGTTTTTATTTTTGAAATTATTCGTGTGGGTAGCTTGAGGCAAGAGGCAAAAGGTTTCTAGGAGATTAAAGGGTACCTATCTCTCTCAATTTTCAAGTAGGATTCCTATAGCTAGGAAAACTATTTCTAAAATGGGACGCAACAATGTTTTTCTTAATACCAATAAGGTATAGTTGTCTCGCGTCCCTTTTTCGCTTATTTAGAATCTAATTAACACCATATGGTGAAAAAATTGAAGTAGATATTCTCAAAAAAAACTTCACAAGATTAACATAACCTTGACACAAACTCTCCGAGAAATAAAACAGTTTGTCTGGTAACATTTCTAAAAAAAATACAGAATTACTATATCGCCAAAAAACAAATAATGTGTTACACATAATTCATTCAAAGACCAGAATGAGAATGATTCTCGTTCATTGAATCTAGAATTAATTGATAATAGCAATCTCTGTATTTGTAGGAGAATTAAGTGAAAAAGTTACTCGCTAATTTACCAAGAAAACCTCTAGCTTTTATTTCTCTAGGTTCACTGTTAATGACTGGAAAAATAGCTGTAGCTAACGAAACGGCTAAGAAATTTCAACCAAAAAACGTCCAGTTCCTAGAACTTCACCAGTCTCCGCAGAAAGTCAAAAAGCTTGTGTGAGACATCCAAAACTCGGTAAATTTTTCTGTGCAAATGCGAACCAATTATCTCATTTAAAAAAAGGTAATTCACAAATTGATGCTGCCGATTTAAATAATCAGGATGCGTTACTTGCTGTTACAGATGAAGAGAGTGATGCTGCTGTAGATATGTTTGGTTGTGATTGTGTTGCATCGATAAACTGTTTACGTAAGCTGCGAAATAGTTTACCGTAGCATTAATTTTACCGTCGCAATTTCTAATTAATTATAAATATAGGGTGTAATGACTTCAAAGGTATAGGGTAAGTTGATTTATTTATTTTTTTGTTGTGCCCTATGCCTTTAATTATGAACATATTATTGTTCTTAAAATTTATTTTTCGGTTTTTTTTTGATGTTCTTAGACCATTACATCTTCTGATTTATCTTATTGAAATTATATTAGGCGTGGGGAGAATGTCAAACTAGGTAATGTGGTTAAAATCGACCCTTGGAAGTTGTTCATCTTGCCCAACACTAACTCCTGGCTGGAATTCATCCCAATTTTTACGTACTTGCTCGTAGCATTGAGGTGGTGTAATGGGTAGGTTTTTCAAGTAAAAGAACGTTGCTCGATCGAAAGACTCCAGCAACAATATAACCTCTGTTGTTGGATCATAATTATCAACAACTTCCAAGATGTGACCAGTCATAAAGTGATGGTGCAATATTGCAGTGTCAGGAGCCGCTAACCAGGCATTCAGGAACGGCGCAAGGCGAGAACGTCCGACAAAATGGGTTTTGAATGATTCTCCGCCAACCCCCAATGTGGTCGAATTTGTGCTACAAACAATCGCCCCGCGCTTCTGACTGAGATGACCAGCCCAAGCATTATAGCCAATGACCAGCAAATTACTGGCAATAAAATCTTGATGCCAATTCGATCCATCGTTTGTTTCACTCATTAGAGACCTCTATTTTGAAAGCCAATCCAGTTGAAATTTAGGCGGCATGAGCTATGCCGATGCCTAGAGCGTGTTTTCCTGCCTCGCCGTCACCCGTGCATAGTGCGGCTACACGCACTAAGCCCACCTACGTGGGCTAGGTCAAATCAGGGTTTTGAGCCTGCGTAGGCAGGCTTTGCTCCTATAGCCCCACTATGCACGGGTGAGGGATTTTGGGGTTTGAAAACACGCCCTAGCAATTATCAAGAAAAATTAGAGGTCGCCTGGATTTCAGTGCGACCCCATTGCCGATCGATCTAAGCACTAAAATATCTAGCGACAGGATGATAGGTGACAAAAGCAGTGGTCGTTTGCTCTGGATAAAGCTGTTCGCTCTCATCGATGGATATCCCAATGCGATCGCATCCCAATAATTGTAACTGTGGCACTTGATCGATGACCACAGGACAAGCTGGATAGCCAAAACTATACCGAGAACCCTGATACCTTTGGGCTAATACATCGCGAATGTTATCTGGCTCTAAATCCCCATAGCCCAATTCCCGCCGAATCCTGGCATGACTCCATTCCGCCAAGGCTTCCGCCAACTGCACCGCCACCCCGTGGAAATACAGATAATCGGTGTACTTGTTGTCTTTATAGAGTTCCTGTGCTTTCTCGGTGGCAATTTCTCCCATAGTCACTGCCTGCATAGGCAAGACATCAAATTGATTCTGTTCGACTGGGCGGATGAAATCAGCAATGCACAGCCGACGGCCGGATTTCTGACGGGGGAATGTCCAAGTGACAAACGGAGTTGCTGTTGCGGGTGTTAAGCCACGCTCGATGACGCTTGGATCGTAAACATGAACGGAATTGCCGATGGCTGCACAGGGGAAATAACCATAAACTAGAGTTGGCTCCAACCATTTTTCTGTACGGATTTTTTGCTTCCATTCTTCCAAGATCGGATAAACCTTCGATGCCAAGAACCAATCATATTCCTCGCGAGATTGACCTTTCGGTTTACGGAATTGCCATTGACCAGCGAACAGTGCCTGCAAATCCATGTACCAGAACAGTTCTTCTAAATCTAGAACGCTATTAGTAAGAATTTTCGTTCCCCAGAAGGGTGGTGCAGGACGTTCGATATCAATCGCCACCTCTGCCGAGCGTTCGGTATCGATGACAGTCGGCTCATCAGATTTTGGCTCGTCACCATTAAGTTCTCGATCTACATTTTCAATCGCCTTGCGTCCCTTTTGGTTAAACTGGGCAAATTCCCCTGTAAAGCCTTCGGTATCTACCCAGCATTCCTGCTCTTTGGCAGGCATTAGCCGATCCATAAAAGTCAAATCGGCAAAAGCGTCTTTCCCGTAAATTACCTGCCCTTGGTAAGTCTCTTGACAATCCCCATAGACAAATTTTGGTGTGAGTGCCGCACCGCCCAAAATCACTGGGACTGTAATCCCTTTAGCATTAAATGCTGCGAGATTTTCTTTCATAAATGCTGTAGACTTCACCAGCAAGCCACTCATGGCAATACAATCAGGCAGATGCTGCTCATAGGCTTCGACGATTGCCTCAATGGCTTGTTTAATGCCCAGATTGACCACCTTGTAGCCATTATTGGTCAAGATGATATCCACCAGATTCTTACCGATATCATGGACATCGCCTTTAACGGTGGCAATCAAGAATTTCCCTTTACCGCGATCTTCGTCCTCTCCTTCTATTTTTTCCATGTAGGGTTCGAGGAAAGCAACGGCAGATTTCATGGTTTCGGCTGACTGCAACACGAAGGGCAATTGCATTTGACCAGAGCCAAACAGTTCGCCCACAACCTTCATCCCATCCAACAAGAAAGTATTGATAATCTCCAGTGCTTTATGACCCGCATCTAAAGCAACTTTTAACGCATCTTCCAATCCAATCCGCTCGCCATCAATAATATGTTGCTTCAAGCGTTGGTCGATGGGCAAATCTGCTAAGGAAGGACCCGACCTAGCATCCTTTGCACTCACACCTGCAAAAATTTCCGTCAGCTTCGTCAACGGATCGTAGGTGCAAATATCCCCTTCAAATCCGCGATTGTCATAAATCAAATCGCGACAGACCTGTTGATGTTCTTCGGTAATCTTCGATAACGGCAAAATCTTCGCAGCGGAGACAATCGCCCCATCCATCCCAGCTTTCATCGCTTCATTCAGGAAGACCGAATTTAAGGTGATGCGAGTGGCTGGACTCAAGCCAAAAGATATGTTAGAGACCCCCAGCATAAAATGGACACCGGGCAGATTTTCCCGAATCAGTCGAATTGATTCGATCGTTGCTTTGGCATTTTCCCGATCCTCCTCAATCCCAGTTGAAATCGGTAGGGCTAAGGTGTCATAGAAAATTTCATGGGGTGGAATCCCAAACTTGAGCGCATCCTGATAAGCCCGTTGGGCAATCTCGAATTTTTTCTGGGCGGTTCGAGCCATTCCCTCTTCATCGATACAGCCGATGACAACTCCTGCACCATATTCTTTTGCCAATTGCAGGACTTTAAAAAATCGCTCCTCCCCATCTTCATAATTGGTGGAATTGAGCAAACATTTGCCCCCGGCGACTTTGAGACCCGCTTCCATTTTGGTCCATTCGGTGGAGTCGAGCATCAGTGGGAGCGTCGTATGCTTCACCAGTCGCGATACTAGTTCCCGCATATCCCGTTCTCCATCACGCCCGACGTAATCCACGTTTACGTCCAGCATATGCGCGCCTTCCTTGACCTGGGATTTGGCGATCGCCAACAACCCATCCCAATCATCTTCATTCAACAGGGTACGGACTTTCTTAGAACCACTGGCATTTAATCGCTCGCCAACGATTAAAAAAGAATTATCCTGCTCATAGGTTTGGGCCGAATAAATGGAAGCTGCTGCTGGCGTATAGGAGAGGGGCTCACGAATCTCACCGACGGCATTTTTTCGCACCGAACGCTCTTTTAGTGGGGTGTGTTTCACAGCCTCGGCTAAAGCTTTAATATGTGCTGGGCGCGTACCGCAGCAACCACCGACAATCTGAACTCCATGTTCCGCAATGAATTGAGTCATGGCAGTTGTATATTCTTCGGGGGTCATTTTATAAACCGCCCGACCGCCAACATTTTCTGGTAGTCCCGCATTGGGAATACAGGAAATGGGGAAGGGGGAATTTTCTGATAGATATTTAATATGAGAGGTCATCAAATTGGGACCCGTGGCACAATTTAGCCCCAAAATATCAATGGGGAAGGGTTCGAGAATTGCCAGCACCCCAGATATATCTGTCCCCACCAACATGGTTCCCTGGATTTCCATAGTCACGGACACCATTAAGGGGAGTCGCGAACCTTTTTTCGCAAACACCGCCTCAAAGGCACTCAATGCCGCCTTAATTTGCAGAACATCTTGACAGGTTTCCACAATGAAAAGATCGGCTCCCCCGTCATAGAGACCTTCTGCTTGCACCATGAAGCTCGATCGCAATTCATCATAGGTAATATGGCCGAGGGTGGGGAGCTTGGTTCCCGGACCGATGGAACCTGCAACAAACCTTGGTTTTTCGGGAGTCGTAAACTCATCCGCACAACTGCGAGCCAATTCTGCCGCCTTTCTACTTAGCTCGTAGGCGCGATCGGCTAGATCGTACTCTGCCAGAACTAAGGGGCTAGAGCCAAAGCTATCGGTCTCGACAACATCTGCCCCCGCTTTGAGAAAATTACGATGGACTTTGGCCACTGCTTCTGGCTTAGTGATGACTAAATATTCATTACAACCTTCATATTTCGCTCCACCAAAGTCCTCGGCGGTCAAGTTTTGGGATTGGATGTTAGTTCCCATTGCGCCATCAAAGATTATCACTGGACGCTCTGGACTCTGGAGCCGTTCGAGAAATGAAGTCTTTAACTGAGGTTTCGGAGTTTCAATACTTAGCATAGGAGTAATGGGTATAGCGAATCTAGCCTCTCTCGTACAACCTTTTTAACCTTAAAGTAAGTCAGATCAAAAGGCTGAGGAGGATAATTTGGGTAATGATAATCATTCTCATGCTAGCACGAGAATACCTCATATAGGGTAGTTATATAGAAAACGTCTATATGAGGTACATTTAAACCCCCTTCTTAACCCAGTACATCTCTTCCCAAGAACCCCTGCTCCCCCTACCGAAAATCTGGACAAAACTGCCCAGCCTTTGGGTTGCGGGGGCTTTGACGGATTTTAAAAACCGCTAAAAGTATAAAATGCCCCCGCGTCGCAAGCCAAAACAAGTAAATATACAGAGTTTTGGGTAAGGCTGGGCAGTTTTGTCTATATTTAATTGAACCCCTGTACCTCATGTACAAGCATACGTGCTGTAAATAGCTATCCGGCTCGATTCTGGGCGGGGTGGGTGCTTAAAGATTATCTGTTGGGAGAAGGGAGTAAATTGTATCTAGAATAGCCTTGACCAATAAAATGAGAATGATTGTCATTCTAATATAGATAACAGACCTTTGTTTCCCTCACACATTCAAAGCTGGAGGCTATTCTTGAAGTCCATACTAATCAAGACGGCAAAGACTTTGTCCGAAAGAAATGCTGATGTCTCGGTGTTTCGTTTAAATAAACTATTGAAAAACTACCAAAAGCACAGACAAATGTTTTTACAATATACCAATAAGGTATAGTTATCTAGCGTCCTTTTTTCGCTTATTTAGAATAAAATTAACACCACATAATGAAAAAATTGAAGTAGACATTCTCAAAAAAACGTCACAACATTAATATAACCTTGACATAAACTCTCCGGGAGATAAAACCGTTTGTCTGGTAACATTTCTAAAAAAATACAGAATTACTATATCGCCAAAAAACAAATAATGTGTTACATCTAATTAATTCAAGGAACAGAATGAGAATGATTCTCGTCCATTGAATCTAGAATTGATTGATAATAGCAATCTCTGTATTTGTAGGATAATTAAGTGAAAAAGTTACTCGCTAATTTACCAAGAAAACCTCTAGCATTTATTTCTCTAGGTTCACTGTTAATGACTGGAAAAATAGCCGTAGCTAACGAAACGGCTAAGAAAGTACAACCAGTAAAACGTTCTGATGCTAGCACTACACCAGTTTCCGGAGAAAGCCAAAAAGCTTGTGTGAGACATGCAAAATTCGGTACATTTTTCTGTGCAAATGCGAACGAATTATCTCATTTAAAAAAAGGTAATCCACAAATTGATGCAGCCGATTTAAATAATGAGAAGGCGTTACTTGGTGTTACAGATGAAGAAAGTGATGCTGCTGTAAATATGTTTGGTTGCGATTGTGTTGCATCGATAAATTGCTTGCGTAAGCTGCGAAATAGTTTACCGTAGAATTAATTTTACCGTCGTAATTTCTAATTAACTATAAATATAGGGTGTAATTACTTCAAAGGTATAGGGTAAGTTGATTTATTTACGTTTTTGTTGTGCCCTATGCCTTTAATTATGAACATATTATTGTTCTTAAAATTTATTTATCGGTTTTTTTTTGATGTTCTCAAACGTAATCATCTCCTGATTTATCTTATTGAAATTATATGAATCGTCGCAACTTTCTGACTTTATTTAGTGTAAGCTTATTCGTAAGTTGTTCGCCTTTATTGTTCGCTGCTAGTTATGCAGTCGAATCTAAACAAAAATCCAAAAAGAATCCATCGAAATCTAAAAGATGGATTTCTGTAGGAACTGTAGAAGAGTTAGATAAAGCAGGTCAAATATTAAAAGAGGAATCGTCTAATGGTGCAATTTTAGTAATTGGTACATCTAAAAGTAAAAACTTGATTGCTGTTAATCCAACTTGTACCCACCTTGGTTGTATTGTGGATTGGGAAGCAGAAGAAAATATATTTCTATGTCCCTGTCATGCTTCAGAATTCACTACAGATGGTAAAATCCAAAATGGACCAGCAGCAAAACCACTCTCAACTTATGAAGCCAGGATACTGTTCAATACAGTAATGGTAAGACCTGTTTAATGGTTATCGTAAATACAATCTGATTCAAATATTGCGAAATATTTACGCAATAGCATCTACCAAACCATAACTAGGAGTTTAATATTCAGATGACCCCAGACATCAACTCCCAAGATTGGCAACAAAATTTTATTTCTACCAACTTAATTGCAATTGGCTATAATGCTTGGCGTGGCTATTTGAATGAAAAACGTGGTGTTGTTATTTGTAGCACTAATTCACCTGATTTAGGTGTTTGTGGAGAAATATTTAAATCGCCTCCAGGTTTCTCGCCAAAATCTGGCACCTTTTCTCAATGCTTGGTTATCAGCACCAGATACCATACTCTTACAAAGACACTTCATGAACGGTCATATTCTTCAAGCTGTAGATAGCTATAATCCAGAAAAAGATGCTGTGTTTTTATTAGAGTATGAAAATCAAGTTGCTTTTTGTTATTTAACTAATTTACCAATTACACCACCCCAATGTTTCCAAACTGTCTGCAAACAATTAGTGGAATTTTAATCAACTTTTATTCTGTCTAATTTAACAGTATAGATTTTAAATAATAA
>JBCCSG010000130.1:0-17784 GCA_039200565.1 Cyanobacteria bacterium P01_D01_bin.50
AGTAAATACTATTTTTTCTTTCCTGTTCCCTATTCCATTTTTTTACTATTTTGCTAGCATACTAAGCACGGATGAATCATAATTTAATTAGTCAACAATATCTTGCAATGTTCTTTCTACTGTATTACTAGCATCTTCAACAGCCCGTTGAGTACTTAATTGTGCATCTTTAGCAGCACGTTGAATACTTAACTTTGCGTCTTCAGTTGTTGCTTGTATGTTATTGTTTAGTTCATTAACTGCATCAGAGGTGTCGTCTTTAATATTTTCCATTCCTCGTTTAGTTTTTTTAGCTAAATCTTCGGCGTTATCTTGTGCCTCATCTGCTGCATCTTGCACGCTATACTTAATGTTTTTACCTAAATCTTCTAGGTTTTCTTCAGTTCTATCTATTAAGTTATCCGATCCATCCATAACGTTCGCTTTATCTTTTAAAGCCTTTGCTTTCATCTTTGCTGTGTCTTCAGCACCTTTACTTTGAGGATCTACATCGCTATATTGATTCATTCCTCCTTCATAGGTAGAATCGGGGGTTTCCGCCGTAACAGAACTACAAGCTTGAGTAACAAATAGCAATATTCCTAATACAAAAGCAGTTACAATCTGCTTAATTTGAATCTTTTTCAATCTAAATAATATTTTATTCATGATTTACTCCTTTTTCTAGAGGTTCGATTGACTTATAACCTGAGAAAGAACCAAAATATTGATTTTTAATTGATTCTTTTCAATTCATTTTAGCTTTGTAATGGGATGAGTGAATAATTTTCCATTTACATTTATGGCTGCTCAGTAAGCAACTGTCTCTTTTTGGACTAGATGCAAAATTTAATTATTAATTTCAAGGTTACATGAAAAAAAGTAATCTATCCTCTAACGAAAGTCTCACTATCTAATCGCTTTAACGCTATATTTATCTTACTTTGGAGAGAGATAAGCTTAAATAATCAAAATCTGAGTTAATCGTGTCAATTAAATATTAAATTAAACTGTATATAAACATATGGTAATTAACTTATACTGCTTTCAACATTTTTTAGAAGAAACTTTAAGATATGAGTTGCAATATTAACTTTAATGAATTGTTAACTTTGGAATTATTCATATGTTATTTACAAAACAGCGGAACATTTGATTTTTAATATTTATCGTAAAACTTAGTAAAGTTAGGGTTGCGAGATATAAGAGATGAAGGACTTATATTCTGATTCGCATAATTTAAGTTTAATTTGTCTTTTAGCTTACATAATTTTTATAGAATTAAAAAAATATATACAAAAATTTGAATTTTGTGGATAAAGTTACCAGAAAAACTTGGGATTACGGCTGATTTAACATATTATTTTTTGTGTTCGTCTATCGAAAAAAATGTCGTTAATATTACAAAAATGATCAAGCAAGTTTTACGCTGGCTACTTTTGGGTGGAGCGCTGTTTTTTTTAGCAAGCGCTTTAAGAAATAATTGGCAAGAAATCGCAGCTATTCGTATTGATGGGGTTGCATGGGCTATTTTAACAATTGCAACTGGGATAACCTTACTAGCACATATTTGGGCTGGGTGGGTATGGACATGGATTCTTAGAGAGTTTAATCAAACAATCAGTTCTACGCAACTTATTCAAGTTTATCTAAAAACAAACATTGCTAAATATTTACCGGGTAATGTAGGACATTATATCGGGCGAATTATGGGAGCCAAAAATTTAAGAGTTAGTACTACCGCTGCGACTATAAGTGTACTACTCGAACCCCTATTAATGACAGCAGCAGCTTTAATTGTTGTTCTTTTATGTAGTAAGTTTATTTTAGGATCGGATTCTTTAACTTTACTAACAGGAGCAATATTAGGTTTAGTTGCAGTACTTTGCGTGCTTCATCCTCTGTTTCTCAATCCAATAATTCGTTTCGTACACCGTCGGAAAAATAGTAAATCGAAAACTGGTAATTTAGGTAGTTTTTCTTTGAGCATGAGTCGCTATCCACTAATACCTTTGTTAGGGGAATTAGGCTTTTTACTATTACGTAGTGGGGGTTTTATTCTAACTGTATATGCAATAGCTCCAATAAATTTTAGCCAAGTTCCTTTAATAATAGGAGCATTTAGTTTTGCTTGGCTGCTGGGATTAGTTATTCCTGGTGCACCTGGTGGTTTAGGAGTATTTGAAACAACTGCAATCGCACTTTTGCAGAATTTTTTCCCTACCGCACTCATAATTGCTGCTAGTGGTTTGTATCGTTTAATTAGTATTTTAGCTGAAACTGCTGCTGCTGCTATTGCTTGGTTGGATGAACGTCTGATTTAACTGCGATCCATTTACATAAATTAGGTCAAGTAATTATTTTTTTGGGGTTAATCTAAGTTGAGAAAATATACGGTACGTATCTAAATTTTTTCCCACATCACTGTTGTCTGATTTGTTTTGCATTTTTATCAAATTATATTCCACATTATCTGCATAAATAGCAAAAGTTATATTGAATATTTCAATAAAATTAATTACCCACTGACACTCATCTTCAGGAAAATTATCATAATAATTTATGAGATTAGCAATACGCATTTCTAAATGACGGCGAGAGTGTTTGCTAATTAAAACTATTTTCAGAAGTGTAATCACTAATGTAAGTGGATTACCTTGAGAAAGCAGTAAAACAAATAACTGCGAAGGCTCTAATCCATTTTCTGAGGTCAGAGAATCAATAACTTTATTACAAGTTCTCAGTAATAAATTCTTATCAATAATTTCTTTATTATGGTTTTTTTTCCACCCAAAAAGCTTTTCAGATAGTCGTAGTTCTAAAGTTTCAATAAATTTTTTTTGACCCACGGAATAGATCAAATATTTTAACAAACTTTCTTTGAATTCTTGGAAATTTTGGTTGTGAGTTTGCTTGATAAATATATTGGCAAGATTTTCATAACTAAATACTCCCTTTCTGACAACAATTGCTTTAATTAAACGTAAAACTTCATCTCCTAAAATACTCGGGTTTTTATAGCGATTAGTACTAGAAGTAGAAGATTGAGAACGAGCAATATACATTGCTAATTCAAATTTAAATTTATCTTTTAATTGTTTAGAAAGACGTTTTGCTGCCTGTTGTTGTTCTTTGGGATTATTTTTATCTGTTGACTGAGCTAATAATAAATAAGAACTATAACGATTTGTCCAATGTAGCTTGCTTTGCTCTTCGTGTCTAATTGCAAATAACTTCAGTTCTTGACAATCTTTACTATTAATGAAGTTTGTTAACCAAGCTCTAAAAATATTAATTTTTTTAGAATGAGTCAAACTATTTTTGGGCTTATAATCTGTAAATAAATCAATTAATTTTTGAATATATTTATATTGACGACGATTTTCCCAATTATTAATAAGTATATAACAAGTCCTTTTAAGAGTATTGCAAAACTCAGGTTCGTTACTACCGACAAAAATTTGGTATATTCCTAGCTCAGAATCTGAATTAGCTGAATCTAAACAATCTATAAATAAATTCTTAAATTCTTGTAAAACTTGCTCTGGTTCAAGGTTTTGAACAACTTCTATAAAAAAGTTATAAACTCTTTCTTGTGCAACCTGCACATCTAATCCTCTATCATTCAAATCAAGAAGATGCTTTTTACCCTGTATACTTGGTCTGTGAACAATCATGTTATGGCTCTCAACACCCAAAAGTCTCCTATTAGCTATTGCTACTAGCTTATCCTTCTCAAACAGGACCATCAATTGATTGTTCAAAACTTAAGTATTTTTTTGACATAAATTTGATAAATTTATGATTTTAGGATAAAAATATTGCATTCACTTGTGTAATTACCGAATATATAAAAATAAATTTATACAGGATTCGACCCTATCCTTAATTAGTTAATACTTTTGTAATTACTAAAATCAGGAAAATACAGGTTTTCTTACGAACAGTTAAAGATTTTTCGCAGAATATAATCGAGCGCCCTAAATCTTAAAAGTTACGGGAACATTATCCTAAAAGTTTCTACTCATCATTAGGGTTGGGGCTTTGCGGAAAATTTCCTCAAATTTGTGTAGAAATTTAATTATTTTCTGATGGTTTGGTTTTATCTGTAAAAATCCGGTAGCCTTTAGAAAAACCGCTTTACAAATTACTCCCTTCCCGACTTTATGATTTCCGGCGTTGAATGAGGGGTTAGAGGAGGAGAAATTTGATGGTTAATCGATAAGCGGGAGTTTGACAACCAAGATTCTGTGTCTGGGGGATTTTTTCAACGCTTATTGGTTTAATAACAAGGCTGCCAGATTTTCTGTGTTTTAGTGCAGCTGTAAAAAACTCAAAAAATTGTCCCAGATACAGTCATATCTGGGACATTAATCAAATTTTAAATAATTAGTGGGGGTGGAGGGACTTGAACCCTCACGAGTTTATAAGCTCAACGGATTTTCATTCTTCCGCAGCTTTCGCTACTGCCTCGAAAGCTTTCTTAACTACAAGGCTTTAAGAATTGGACTCTCCCTTCACCCTCGACTTGGCAAATAATTTCACAACTATCTGCTACATACGTTAGGGTAGCTCCCGTCGAGTCTCTGCACCTTCCGAACTAAAGAAACTAATAGTTTTTACCTATCATCTCTGAAATATGGTTCGGCTTGGCTCAGGATTGCCATGTCTCTAGTGAGATTTAGGTTTCCCTGAGTTTGAGAGCATCCACTTGAAGAATTTCTTCAACAAGGCTCAACTTCTTAAGTCCGTAGCGTCTACCATTCCGCCACACCCCCATTTAGTTTGTTGGGGTCGTCGATATCAGCTTGGCGTGCAAATATCTCCTCATCTATTTGAACATCAATTGCGTATTTTGTCCAACTTTTTCTCAAATTTTTTTTATTCCTGACTTTTATGACAGTCAAAGGCTTATTGTAGAAGCGCATTTAACGGCTTGAGGACAGATGGGGAGATGGGGGGAGAAAATTAATATGGTGGAGTACTAGTGTTCTGGCAAACCAAAATTGTCGGGTGAGGTTAGTGAGTTGTGAGTAGAAAAAATAGTGCCAGGCCGTGTCGTTAATTGGTGAAGTACTAGATACAATCAGTTAATTGGTTTTCAAGCTTAAATTTTACGGAAATTGTAATCCGCGCTTCTTCTTTTGTGGAAAAGGAATTTCCGTAAATCTTGTAACGGACTATTGTGAAGCTGTTACATAATCTTTGAATTAGTTACTCAACTAAGAATCCTGCCCATTTTATTGCCTGGCGAGTGTTAAAGTTTTAAGTTCCATGAAACAAGTTTTGTGTCAAAATGAAATGTAGTCTGAATTCCCGAGGTGCAGCGATAATTCCCAATAATTGGGGAGATATTACCAACTGACTTGATGCCGTCATTCCATGGGTTTCACTGCTTTCATATAGCGGCTATTCCCTAGATAACAGGGTTTTATCTTGACTTACTTCAAGTTTTAAGGTCAAATCATTAAACCAAGAATTCTACGCACGAGCGCTGTGAGTTCTGTCAGTTTTGAAAATATATGTAAACCTAATCTATTTGTTCTTACTTAGACAAAATGCAACAGGATATACTTAATTATCTACAGAGCGAAAATCTAATTTTACCTTTGGTATACCTAATCTTGGCAGGTTCCTACCTATTAGTAATTCCAGTCGCAGTGTTAATCTACCTGAAAGTTCGCTGGTATTCAGCGAGTTCTTTTGAACGTGCTTTCATGTATTTCTTAGTATTTTTGTTCTTTCCAGGCTTGTTGCTGCTATCGCCGTTTGTTAATTTTCGCCCCCGACGACGACGAATTGAAGTTTAAAATTTATCGGTAGGTCATATAGAAAAATGCGACGCATTGACGCTATTGGAATCGTGTTTGGCGTTTTTATCCTAGGTGGTTTGGCGTATATAGTCTTTAAGTTTGCAGGTTTAAATAGCTTCAGCGCTGGTATTTGGAGCCAAGTTCTATTAGTTGGTGGTTTAATTGGCTGGTTGCTTAGCTATCTATTTCGTGCTGTGGGGAATAAAATGACCTACCATCAACAGCGAGAAGAATACGAAAAAGCCTTTTTACAAAATCAGCTAGACAAACTTTCTCCCGAACAAACCGAGAAACTTTTAGCAGAAGTAGAACAGCAAGACAATAAATAACATTTTTCTGCTATTTCAGATGTAAACAAGTTTAGATATGATTTCTTGTTTTACAGTGGCATAGCAGCAGTTAATTTTCTACAAGCTTATACAAAATCCATGCTTAGGAATTGTTTGAGGGATTAAATCCTAAATTAATTCCTAGGATGCCCTAGTGAGTGGCAAGAGGGGAAGAAATTTTATAGGTAATCGATAAACTGAAGGGAAATAAAAAACTTTTTTACTGCTGTGCGGAAGTCTGGGATTCAAGATTCTAGCGCAGGCTAATACCCCACGGGAGCAAAAGTCAAAAGTATTATAAGATAATTACTTAAACAGTTTAAAATCCCTGGTTAATTTCCGCCATGATCTATTAGTGGTCTTTTTAATTAAGAATACTTAGTAGCATTCCATAAGAATTTCTAATGAAAGAGTTAGTTATCGTGAGGTAGATATTTTTGTTACAAATAGTGATTTTTTGTTTAAATGCCATTTTTGAGCTAGGTAAAGCACATAGGTAAATAAGGCTGAAAAACAATTGTAGCGGTTAATTTCGATTGATTGTGCATGATTACTAATATTGATAACAATAAAAAACTATATAAAAAAAGCATAATAACAATGTTTGATTAAGCCGTCTGTGGTAGACAATTTCACCGATATGATCTTGAATATATAAGGCTATAGCCTACAGTAAAAAAAGTAGCTGGTAGTCAGCTTTATGTTTTCGTTATTATGTGAAATTGAGTAAGGTATAAATGACGAGTGTGAGAGAGTGTAAATTATCAATGACTTTAATTTTGTCGCGTTATAGGGGCAAAGGCTATGAGTGAAAGTATGGCATTTATTGGTGGAGTTGCAGTAGCTGGGCTGGCAGCTCTTTTATTGTTGAAGGGTTCGGGTAATTCCATACAACCCAATTTTAGTGTTACCCCACAAGTGCAAGCCCCTGTAGTTGCACCACCCATGATGACTCAACCAGGAACTTATCCGGGCGTAGCACCTTATCCCAACCAACTTCCCCCAGGTATGCAGACTAATGAGTTGCGGACACACTTGGAACGTCAAAAAACCCAACTTGATGTTCTTCAACGGGAAAATGACCAGCTGAAGAATCAAAATCAGCAGTTTCAGTCTCAAATACAAACTTTTTACCAATCGCAATTAAACGCTCAACAAAATCAACATTCGGCACAACAAGCTGCTGCATTACAGCAGTCTCAGAAAGAACCTTGGTGGTCATCACGTATACTTTGGGCTGTAGGAGGTATGGCACTTACGGTTGGCGGTGGTATTGTAGTAGCAGGAGTTTCCGCTCTATTCTCTCAAAAACAACGTCCTACTAGAACAGTACAGGTAATTCATCCTTATAATAGTTTGGGTCAGACAATATCCCCGAATGTACGTCGCGCTGAGTTTTTACCTCCTCGTTCTGAAAGACGTATGGAAGCTCCAGAATACGACGATACTTATTAAGTTTTTTCAAACAGCGCTGCTTCTTTCGGATGAGTGCGCAAATACTTTTTGAGAAAATAAAATGATTGTTTTTGATTACGCCGTAACGATTAGCGTTCAACTTCGCTATTTTTTGTTACCAAAATTCAAAATAATTATCATGAACGTATTATTAGTTAAGGGAAGTTAAGCTACTGGCTTGTCTTCCCTGATTTTTTTTTGCATTCTTGAAAACCCGTTTTACTGGCAAATAGCGCTAACTAATTGAAACTGTCTTCAGTAATAGTATCGAAAAAGAGGCAAAGAATACACAAAGATGCTAATTTATAAAGACACTTCATAAACTGTCCATATAAATAAATTACACTTTATCTTGCGTATTATTTCTTACAAATAGTATAAAAATAATAAAAATATAACAGCGTATTTACATAATTAAATCAATATTAAATCTGAGAAATAAGTAATTTATAATACATATAGTGCTAATTGTTTTTGTGAAGATAAAAGATAATCCGCTCTGAAGAGCGTTCTTAGAAATTTATTACGCCCAAAATTATATCAACAATTACTCGTTTCCCTGATGTCATAATTCCGTAATTCGAGTCCTAAGCAATTGGCAATATTTATTTTCCCTATATTATTTATTTGCACTTTATCTTACGGCAATAACGCAGCTTTATTCATCTATATCCTACGAGTAAAAAAATATTATGCCGCCTAACCCTTCCATCAAAAGCTTTTACCGAGGTTTTCCTTGTCGATATTGAGCTGTATTTTGCTTTGTGGGGGGGCTTATTCTCTTCAGGTTCTTAGATTACCATCTTCATTTTTTCTCCCTCTGCCTTCAACATGAGGTAATCATAAGAGCGGTTGGAGGAATCGTTATTCTTAGATACCGGACACACCACAATTTTACTTGCCACCAAATTAAATCTTCTATGAACAAAATCATTACATAAATATATTTAGTAGTGTTTTTGACTAGTTTCCTCTTGACAGAGTATTTGTACTAATAGTAATAGTACTTATAAAGTATATGCTGTAATAAATACGTAATCAAATATAATATCCCTGATTCGTTAAGGCCTAATTCTGGGTAATATTACTTAAGTGCAACCTAAAAATAAAGATTTAGCAAAGTAAAGTATTAGGTAGTTGCCTAGATTGTACATTGGAAACATATAGTTTAGGGGACACTTCTAAGATACTGATTTGCAAGAATCTTTAATATAGCTAGTGACTAAATAAAGGTTCCCTGAAACACGATCCCTAGTTTGAGTTCAGCGTTGTAAATATATATATTCCATCAGGTGTTTCTAAAGTTTGATTACACGGTAAAAAATAATTAACGTGCAAGCTTTTAATTCTCATCTGTAGGTAATTAGTGACTCAAATCGAACCCATACATGGGATACTCAAGCTAATATTATTTTTTGACAGTGGTGTGAAGGTTATGGAGATGAGCATGAATATTTTTTATTTAATACTCAAGAGAAAATGGCTTGTATTAAATTCCTCGACGGAAGGCAGCTACTGCCGCCTTAATACAAGTTGTTTGTCAAGGGTTCCCATGGTAATTTTTTAGAAGAAAAAATTCCTATGGGTGCTTGTCATTTCAATTAACAGAAATTTAGACGAAATAGGTTTAATAATAAAGCTACACGTTGTATCCAGGAGCAATAAATAACTGCAATTGGGTTTAAACCAGATAGTTACCCTAGTTTCCTATTAGCCATCGTTAGGTTTGATAGGTTCTTTACTGTCTCTTGGGAATCGCGATTTGTTCTTGTCTGACGACGTGTATTTATGTAAAGTAGGACGGTGCAAAGGTAATATTAAAATATTTTTTTCATGCTCCGATTGCGTGGAGATATTTGTCAAAAACGTTTTCATTAAATTTGTGAATGGGGAATTAATCGGTTTTTATTCAAATCCCTAATTCATGGATTCATTCACTTTGTTTGATTTGAGAACATCAAATATAGGCATTTAAAACGTTCTCGACCTAGTTTAATCTTGACAAGCAGTTGATAATATGCTCTGATTGCAAAAAAATATACATTTTGCATAACAGGAGAAACAAAAAAAATTTCTTGATACTACGTATAACGAGCGTGGACTTTAGCAATCAGATTCTTGGCTGCTAGTTAAGAATTAAGAAATTAAATCTGGGATGGCTTTTTACTTAAAGCCTATACCTGAAAAAACTTTCACTATTTATTGCATTCATGCCTTCCAATGACATCTTTTTTAATTTCATGGCTAAGGCGTAAAAGCCTCCTCTTAACAATTGGCTCTCTGAGTGTTATTACTTACGGAATTATACCTACTCTCGCCCAAACAGCGATTGAGAATACCGCAAGTGGTGGTGCAGATAACTTACCTTCTCAAAGAGTTGATTCTAATACAGTAACTCTCTCGGCAAATCCTGCAGATTTGCGGTTAACAAAAACTGGCGATCGCGCAGCAGCCGAACCTGGAGATACAGTAATTTATCGGTTGTTAATTGAAAATGTCGGTCAATCGCCGGCTGTAAATGTAGGCATTACAGATAGGTTGCCTTTAGGATTGCGATTAGTAAGTGATTCGGTACAAGGTTCTATCGGCGATCAATCGGTGGAGTTGGGGACACCAAGTATCAACGCTTCTAGTCGAGGAACTAATGTAACTATAAACTCGACAGTAACTTTGCAGCCAGGAGAAAGCTTAATTGTTAATTATGCTGCCGAGGTGACTCCAGATTCCATACGTGGAGATGGAAGAAACCTCGCACAAGCTACTGCTGGGGGTTTGCGAAGTAACCAATCTAGCCACAGATTGCGGATTCGACAAGGAATTTTGTCGGATTGCGGTACTTTGATTGGGCGTGTGTTTGTTGATAAAAACTTTGATGGCGAACAACAGCCGAATGAACCAGGGGTGCCGAATGCGGTGATTTATATGGATGATGGTAACCGCATTGTGACGGATGCCAATGGTTTGTATTCTTTAGCAAATGTTATTTCCGGGCATCGCTCGGCAGCACTGGATTTAACTAGTTTACCAGGCTACTCACTGGCTCCGAATAAATATTTTATTGAGACAAATAGCCCGTCACGCTTGGTGAGGTTAGCACCTGGAAGTATGGTGCGGGTGAATTTTGCAGTTACGCCTGCGTTTTCGGAGGGTAAGCAATGATTAGGAGACAATCTCGCGTGCGATTTACCAATGGCAACAGCAGCCATCTTTACCAAAAACAATTTTTTCACTCTACTTTATGTACCATTATCAAGCCCGGTAGCGTTGGTCTTTTACCAGTAATAATAGCAATTGTAGGGTTTTATACGATTTATTCCAATACAGCTTTAGCCGCTTCGTCAAATGAAAAGGCTCAATTGGATCTGAACTCTAGATTAAAAGCTGCTTCTTCAGATCGAAAAGCTAAATCATCTCTACAAACTAAAGAGAAATCTATTGCCGCTTCTTCAGGTGATTCTGCTCAGTTGAAGGTAGATTCTAAATTAAAAGCTGTTTCCACAGATGAAAAGGCTCAATTGGATCTGAACTCTAGACTAAAAAAGGCCTTGAATACATCAAAAGAGGACAAAGGTCAAGACTCAGAAAAATCTTCTATTTCAGAATCTTCTCAGATATCTCCACCTTTAGAGCAGATAGTTGAGCTTGCAGAAGTAGGAGATACTCAGTCATTTCCCAGTTCTGGGGGGAGAGCTCCGGGAGACTCTTTATTTAAGCAACAACCGCAACCACAGAAGTTGTCTCCAACTTCATCTGAAGACAAAACAACTCAAGCAGAACCCGATTTACCCCTCGAAGAGAATTCTGCCCCTGGACAAACAAAGAGAAATCCTAGCGGAGTAAAACTTGAGATTTCTCCCGTAGGCGAGTCAGTAGTACAGGCTGATGGACGTTCGACAATTCAAATACGAGGACAGATTACCGACAAAGAAGGGGAAGTAATTCCTCGCGATGTGTTGGTGACTCTGACTAGCAGCGCGGGTAAATTTATTGGTTCCGATCAAGATAAAGATGCACCGGGATTCCAGGCACGGGCTGTGAATGGTGAGTTCATTGCCACTTTGCAATCAGGAATAAAACCTCAATCCGTCCGTATCCGGGCAGCCGTCCATAAAATTAAACAACAAACATCTACCTTAAGACAGAGAGAACGGTCCATCGACGGAGAAATTCTCCTTGATAGCGGTAGAGATACGACTCTATTCAACAATCAACTGATTGACAAATCAATAGAAGCCTACACCCAAGTAGAATTTACCACCTATTTGCGTCCGTCTCTAGTCACGGGTATTGTTAATTTCCGTATCGGTGCGAGGGGAACCAATTTCTTTGGCAGTCGGAGTGAATTCCTCGATCCGAATGAGGATGACGGAACTGAGGTAGATTTGGATTCGAGGATATTTGCCACAGGTAAAGTTGGGGAATGGTTGTTTACTGGTGCATTTAATAGCGAACGACCAATTAACGAAGATTGTGAAGGTAGAAACCGTTTATTTGGCGGGGTACAGTTTTGCGAGCAACAATATCCCGTTTATGGTGACAGTTCTACGGTAACTCCCACTACGCCTTCGATTGATAGTTTTTATGCTCGTTTTGAACGCAGTTCTAAGATACCTGGAGCCGATCCAGATTATGTAATGTGGGGGGATTTTAGAACTGAGGAATTTTCTCGGCCTTCTCAGCTTTATGGTGCAACTGCTCGTCCCCTCCACGGTTTCAAAGGTAATTACAGTTTTGGCCCGTTGCAGATAACTGGCTTGTTCGCCAACAATGTCGAAGGTTTTGTCCGGGATACTTTTGTTCCTCAAGGTATCAGCGGGAATTATTTTCTTTCCAGAAGATTGCTGGTTCCTGGTAGTGAAAATGTTTATTTAGAAGCAGAAGAAATCAACCGTCCAGGTACTATTGTGAGCCGACAGCAATTATATGCCGGCCGAGACTATGAAATAGATTACGACCGAGGCACGATTAGACTCTTAAGTCCAATTAATGCAACAGATCTTAATGCTTTTGGCACAACTCTGCAAAGGCAAATTGTTGTCACCTATCAGCCAGAAACTGGTGAAGATGGGGAAATTTACGCCGGAAGGTTGCAGTTTAATCTTTCTCAAGGTTTCGATAACAAGTCATTTATTGCTGGTTCCTATCTTCGGGAAGACCAAGGTAGTAGAGAATTTGAACTCTATGGTGCAGATTTTCTGATTTCCTTGGGACGTGGGAGTCAGATACTTGGGGAATATGCGCGTTCGGAAAGTAATATTGATGGTGGAGATAGGCTAGAAGCTAATGCTTATCGGATTGAAGCCATTGGTAATATCAACAACCGCATCGATCTGAATGCTTATTATCGTTCCGTGGAGCCGAATTTTAGTAATAATTCGACTTTCAGCTTTTCTCCGGGACAAACCCGTTATGGAGCTTCCATACTGGGTAAATTAAGCGATACTACGACTCTAGGTGTATCCTACGATGTCGAAGAAAACTTCGGTCGAGCTTCAACAGGTTTAGTAAACTTCTTCGATCTATTCGATCCCCAACCCCAAGCTCGTCCAGGAGAAGCTTTAGATAATGAATTAAGAACTTTCCGAGCCGGTGTTTTACAAAAGTTTGGCATTGCAGATGTCAGCGTTGAATATGTCAATCGTTCCCGGGAAGATGGGATAGATGATACCTTCAGCGGCGATACCGAGCAAATTGTCTCCAAGTTAAAGGTTCCTTTAACTCAAACTTTGACCTTCCAAGCCCAGAATGAAGCCAGCTTGGGTGATACCGATCCACTTTACCCCAACCGCACCACATTAGGTTTAAATTGGCGGGCATTTGAGGGAGTAGCTTTTAGATTAACTCATCAGTTTTATGATGATACCAGCTTATTACCTGGTAATTCGCTGACTACTTTAGATACTTTAGTTGATTACGACCTAGCCAAAGACACCACCTTCAACGGACGTTATTCCGTACTCTCGGGATTCAACGGCTTGCAAGGGCAAGGTGCATTGGGAGTCAACCACGGATTTCCCGTCGCACCGGGATTGCGGATGAGTTTGGGTTACCAATACGTATTTAGAAATATCTTTAACTCCACCGCAGCAGGAGAGAGATTTCCCCAATTTTACGCCGTCGGACAAACAGCGTCTTCCTTGGGATTATTCTCGGGTTCCGTTTACAGCGTCGGTTTTGAATACACCGATAATCCAGATTTAAAAGCCAATGCTCGCTTTGAATTCCGCGACGGAGCAGAAGGTGACGACACCTTTATTTCCGTAGGTGCAGCGGGTAAAATTTCCAATGCATTAACCGCATTAGTACGCTACCAACAAGCAGGTGAAGCCAACGTATTTTTAGCTGACACCGTGGATAACCTGGGTGGAACCGATGGCGTGAGATTTGAAGAATTGGGAGACACCGCCAACCTGAAAATTGGTTTAGCATATCGCGATCCAACCAACGATAAATTTAACGCCCTGCTCAAATACGAATGGCGACAAAACTTTGATTCCATCCCCGAAAACCAGTTTACGGGAAGTTCAACGGCAACGGGACATATCTTTTCAGCAGAAGCAATTTACGCACCTTCGTGGCGATGGGAATTTTTCGGTAAATACGCGCTGCGTAACGGCGTAACTTATTTTGACGGCGATCGCTACGATGGAACGGTTAATTTAGCCCAAGCACGAGCTAGTTATAAATTGGGCTACCGCACCGATTTAGCAGTAGAAGGGCGCTGGATTGGTCAAGATTCCAATAATAATCCGGGCTTTGATGAATTCGGGATTGCGGTAGAAGGTGGGTATTATTTAACCCCAGATTTGCGTTTGGGTGTGGGTTATGCCTTTGGTAGCGTAGACGACCGCGACTTTACCGGATATCGCTCGGAAGGTGGATTATATCTCAATGTCAGCTTGAAGCTTAACGAATTGTTTGGCGGATTTGGATTGCAGAAACCGGTACCAAAACAGGAACAGGAATCCGAAATTTCACCATTAGTTAGGAATCAATTGGAACAGTCTGAGAAGCCCCAAAGAAAATTAAGCGAACGTTTGAAGAAAGATGATGAATCGAAAAAACTGGTTAACCGTTTGAAGCAGCAAGCAGGTAGTACCAGAGAAGAATCTCCCACAAGTACTACTCAATCTCGAATTAAAGACGCTAAATCTTCCCAAACCAAGCTGATAAACAATCTGAAAAAATAGCTGTTGAAATATTGGTCAAATGTGGTGTCACAGGAGCGAGCAATGCCCAAAAAAAAGGTTAAAGTCCGACATGCAAAGGTAAAAGGTAAAAGTAACACAGCGAAAAATTCGCTCAGACGAATAGCCCTTTCCCTTTTACCTAATAAAAAAATCTTTTACATTTTCCCAACTTCAGTATTTTTTCTACCCAATGCAATATACGCACAAACCCCCTCTACTCCCTCTCCCCCTGCCCTTCGGGTAGTGGTAAATAGCAACCAAGATGGTGCGGTAACGGCGGATAGTGAATTAACTTTGCGCGAAGCTATTGAAGTTGTGAATGGAACTATAACTCCAGAACAACTTAGTAGTGCTGAACAAGCTCAAATTAGTCCCGCAAGTGGTGATGGAAGCAGTATTGAGTTTAATTTACCCAGCGGTGCAACAACCATTGAGTTACAAACGGTGTTACCCGATTTGGCTGCACCGGGGCTAACAATTGATGGAGGCACCCAACCGGGATACGATCCCAACACCTCAGCGACGGCGGAAATTGAGATTCCCATTCCCTTGGTGACAATTAAACCAGCAACGGGACAAGAAGTATTTCGCGGTTTAACAGTGGTTGCCGATGACATTACCATACGCGGCTTGAATATGTACGGTTTCAACGCCAAACCCATCAAGCAACATTTGGGAAGCGGGTTGATTTACGATGGAAAAGCCGATCCTGCAACCCTGACAACGCCACCGGGAAATATCGTCATTGCTCACCGCTTGCCACCTCCCGATACTAGCCAGCAGAAACCTCCCGCCAGCAACTTTCCTTTTCGGGAAAGAGACGTACCTCCTAAAAATATTGTTATTGAAAATAACTGGTTGGGAATCACCGCTGATGAAAGAGTACCCGAGCAAATTTCTGCCTTTGGGGTTTATGCTTTCAATACTCAAGGTACGACAATTCGTAGAAACCGGATTTCTTATCACTCCGGTAGCGCAATTATCACTTCGGTAAGGGCGGAAAATACCCAGGTGACGCAAAACATTATCGTTGGTAACGGTATTGATGGAATGCCCGATGCCTTGAGATTTGAAGGTGTAGTTGATAATTCCCAGATTTTGGGTAACTTAATCTGTGCTAATGACGGCGCGGGAGTGTATTTATTTAAACCTCAAGGCAAGATACTAGTACAGAATAATAAAATTACCTACAACGGTAGAAGACTGCGTCGAGCAGCAGTTTTTGTCATGGGCAGCGACCATCAAGTAGTTGGTAATGAAATTGACCATCAAGCCGGACCAGGGGTAGTAGTTACCGCATTTCCCAGAAACGACATTGGTAAAAGAGGTTCTGCGGTACGTAACGTCATCCGCAACAATAAATTTGCCGCCCTAGAAGGATTGAGCATCGACCTCAACAGCCAGCGAAACCTCGGGGTAATTGACTTTCAGCGCGGAGATGGTCCTAACCCCAAGCGGAATTCCTCAAATCGTCGTAGAGAAACCGGAAATGGAGCAATTAATGCCCCGCGATTTTCCTCCAAAGCATTTGTCAATCAAGGTGCAAGTGCTACCGTCACGGGGAAAGCCGATAAAGGAAGTGAAATCGCCATATATCGGTTGAGCGACTATCAGCGGGGAAAACAAGCCATATACCAACCAGGATACGGCGCATTAACAGAACCCCTAACCATAGTTAGTGCTGGGGAAGACGGAACCTTTACTGCTCAATTAGAAAACGTCCAAACCGGCGATATGATCAGTGCGATCGCCACCGATCCGAAATACGGCACTTCAGAACCGTCGGTAGCGGCAGTAATTGGTACGATTGATACTCCACCAAACGTTAATCCTACAGCACCAATCGACCCGATAAACCCGCCCCAGTGCGTTTCGAGGCCGATACCACCGACACCACCACCACCACCGGAAATACCACCAGAAACCCCACCAGATCCGATTCGGATTCAAGTACCGCGCAACGTCCACTTTGCCTTAGATAAATCTTTCATTAGCGATAAAAGTGCAGAAGTACTAGACCAAGTAGCAGAAGTACTCAAACAATATCCTTTCATCGTCATAGAACTACAAGGTCATACCGATCCCCGCGCCAGCAATGCTTACAACCAAGCATTAGGTAAACGAAGGGCGCTGTCGGTGAGAAATTATCTGTTACGCAAGGGAATTCAACCAGAAAGAATGACCATACGCTCCTTCGGTGAAACTCAACGTAAAGTTCCCGGCGGTACAGATGTTGTGGATTACGCACGCGATCGACGTACTGAAATCATCTTCAAGGATGTCAGGGGTATAGACCTGATTATTGAAGACCAAGAGCAAGATTTGCAAATCGAAGGAAGGTAAGGGTTAGTTGTTAGTTGTTAGTTGATATTTGATAGTTGTTGTTCATAAAAAATCACTAAAAACTTACTACTAACTAAGAACTACGAACCACTAACCACTAACTACTAACTAGATATTTTTTGTTGTTTAGGAACTTAAAATGAAAGCTTTATTTAAGCATTTATCGGCAAATACTCAAGGGGAACCGGGTTCGGTGGTCAATCGTACTTTTCCTGCCTACAAATATATTGCATCTCATGGACTCTCTACGACTTTATTAGCGGTGTTGTTGGGCGTACCCCAAGTGCCAATAATTGGTAGTGGAAAGGCTCTAGCCCAAGCCCCATTCAGTTGTCCTGCCGGTACTACACCAGAAACAGTACAGTTGTCCCCTAGCGATAGTCTACAAGATTTAATACAAGAGTTTAATATAGGCGGAATTCGTACTGTATTTACCTTTAGCGAGGAAGTTCCCGGTCAAGTTATTGATAGAATCGAATCAAGAGTTGATAGTGGTATTTACGGTGGTATTCAAGGACCAGATTTACGTTTAAATATCGGTCCGGGAAAACCTCCAGAAACTGGTAATCTGGCACCAGGTAACGCCACTCTTACTATTACTTTTGCTCAACCAGTTCAATTGGCATCATCTGCAACTTTATTAGATGTTGACCGCGATGGGGCACGAGATAACGG
>JBCCSG010000131.1:0-17745 GCA_039200565.1 Cyanobacteria bacterium P01_D01_bin.50
AAATCACACCGATTGCATTTTTTTGTATCTAATAACTTTTTAACATCTTCAGGTTTTTCTGCAATTGCAGGATTTGTTATTAATACAGGTAAAAATAATATCAGAGAAATCGCAAAGCTGTGAAATATTTTTTGAGAAATAATTTTGGATTTAAAGATTATTGGCATCATTGTTAACTAACTGCTGTTGTACCTTATAACTAACTACAAGAATAGATGTCAGCCTTACGAATTGCGGCATGATGTATTTATATTGAGCCCCAGTTATAAAACTTTAAATACAGAGGTTCTATGTAAATGCACTAACATTGACATTAAAATCAAGCAGAAGTTCCCCTATTATTAAGTACTATTACACAAACCCAAGGAAACCAAAACAGTCAAATAACAGACTTGATGCAAACAGGGGTTTAAGGTATCTTCCCTGTTATTACTTACTCTTGCTTAAAGCCTAAAAATTTATGCTACAGCTTGTTGATTATCTAATTATTGCTGTTTACTTAATTTCTATAGTAATATTTGGGATTTATCTGGAACGAAAAGCGCGATCGGGTATAGATTCCTACTTTCTGGGAAACCGCAATATGCCTTGGTGGGTTTTGGGTGCTTCAGGAATGGCATCAAATACGGATTTGGCGGGTACGATGATTATCAGCGCTTTGATTTACGCTGTCGGCGCAAAAGGATTTTTTATCGAAATTCGCGGTGGTGTGGTGCTAATCATGGCGATTTTGATGATTTTTATGGGTAAATGGAATCGACGCGCTCAGGTGATGACGTTAGCTGAGTGGATGCGGTTGCGTTTTGGTGTGGGAAGGGAAGGAAATACGGCACGGATTATCAGCGCGATCGCAAATTTAATATTTGCGGTGGGTGCAATGAGCTATTTTACTGTTGCAGGTGGTAAATTTTTAGGTCAATTTCTCGGCATTAATGATGAACTTGCTTCCATTGCATTAGTTTCTCTTGCTTTGGTATACACGGCTGCTAGTGGTTTTTACGGTGTTGTTTGGACTGATGTTTTTCAAGGCGTTTTGATTTTTGCTGCAATTATTTACGTTTGTACTTTGGCGCTACAAACTGCTATTATTCCAGAAACATTTTCAGTTTCTATTCCTGCTGGGGAAGGTTTTGAACTACAACAATGGAACTTTGCAGATTGGAGTAGTATTTCACCATCCTTGACTCTAAAGTTACCGGGAGATTACTCCGTATTTAACTTATTCGGTGGGGTAATTTTCTTTTATCTGTTAAAAGTTTTTATGGAAGGTTTTGGCGGTGCTGGCGGCTATATGGTACAACGTTACTTTGCAGCTAAAAGCGATCGCGAAGCAGGTTTACTTTCCTTATTTTGGATTCTTTTACTTTCATTTCGCTGGCCTCTTGTTACTGCTTTTGCGATGTTAGGCATTCATTACGGTGCGACTCAAAGTGTTATATCTGATCCAGAATTGATTTTACCTACAGTAATTGCCGCATACGTACCTGTAGGAATTAAAGGATTATTAATAGCTTGTTTTATTGCCGCAGCAATGTCTACTTTTGACTCTATTATCAACTCTAGCGCTGCTTATTGGGTTAAAGATATCTATCAAGCATATCTCAATCAAGGGGCTTCTCCTCGACAACTACTTACCCAAAGTCGCTTAGCATCGGTTGTCATTGTAGTGGTAGGAATGCTGTTTAGCTATCAAATAAAAAATATTAACGAAATTTGGGGATGGCTTACCTTGGGTTTAGGTACGGGTTTATCAATTCCTTTAGTATTACGCTGGTATTGGTGGCGTTTTAACGGTTATGGGTTTGCTGCTGGTACTGTTGCGGGTATGTTAGCAGCTATATTAACTAAAGCATTGATCGTATCGAACTTAAATCAACCACAATATCAAGAATATGCTTTGTTTCTCATCCCTAGTATTTCATCATTTATTGGTTGTTTAATCGGCACATTTTTGACCGAGCCAACGAATTTTCAAGTCATAGATAACTTCTATAAGGTTACCAGACCATTTGGTTTTTGGGGAGTGGTGCGGAAAAATCTTCCAGCAAATACTCAGCAGAAAATTCAAAATGAAAATCGCCGCGATATTCTTTCTACATTTATCGCAATTCCCTGGCAATTGACTTTATTCATGATGGGAATTACCTTCATGATGAAGCGTTGGGATACTTTTGGTATTCTCTTAGCACTGTTTATTATGCTTTCAATTGCTTTGTATTTTAGTTGGTTTAGATATCTTTCCAAAGAAGTGACGATTTCTGAAGATTTGTAATATTTTATAAAAGAAGGAAGGAGTTAGCACGAAGTTGAAATAAGATAATGTATTTTTTACAACTTTAGTTATGAGTTAAAGAAAAAAATAATATTTTGTGGCGCGTAGCGCGTACCGCAAGGTGGTCCCAGAGGGACTTAAAATATTTAATTAAGTCCTTATTTCAATCTCACGTTTTAAAATGTGATTCCAACTTCGGCTCTTCCCTCTTCCTTCTTACGCGCGTGAATTGAATATCTCAACATTATTCTCCTAATCTCCATTAACTATTGAGGCTCCCTTTAAAACTATTAAGTCGTTAGTTATAAAGGAAGCCGCGCTATATAATAGCTTGGGTAAATTAGCATCACGGAGGTTTATTTCTACTTTTAACTTGCACATTTTATAATCTTTCTATAGTAAAGCTTTTAGCCAACGTAATCAAGATATGCAAGTTTGCCGAGTGTTTAATACTTTTGACTTTTGGCTTTCCCCTTTCCCGTTGTGGTGCGCTCGTTACTTACTTCTCACTAATCCCTTGTCATAATACATTACACCGGATGCAGAGTGTCTTAGGCTCTCCTTAAGCGAAAATCGTTAAAATTCCATAGTTAAGTTTATTTGTGCCGACTTACTTACTCCCAGTATAAAAATTAAAAAACGATATCAGACAGAAAAATTCTCGCAAATTCGATAAGCTGAAAAAGCAGTTTTATAAATTCAGAAAATGACCGCAATTAGCCCGACTCTTTTAGCTCTTGACTTTGATGGTGTAATCTGTAACGGACTTATAGAATATTTCCAAACAGCTTGGCTTACTTACTGTAAAGTTTGGTCTTGTTCTAATCAAACTCAAACAGAAGAATTAGCAAATAAATTTTATCGTCTTCGACCGGTAATTGAAACAGGTTGGGAAATGCCTGTTTTAATTAAAGCATTATTAGAAGGCTTTGAAGAAGAGCAAATTTTCCAAAAATGGACGGATATATCCCATAAAATTCTTCGGCAAGATGATTTTACTGCCCAAGAAATTGCCTATATGTTAGATAAACAGCGTGATGAATGGATAGAGAAAGATTTAGATAATTGGCTGAATCTGCATAAATTTTATCCTGGAGTAGTAGAAAGAATCAAAAGTATATATAATACTCAAACTGCACTATATATAGTTACTACTAAAGAAAGGCGTTTTGTTAAACAACTATTACAAAAAGCAAACTTTGATTTACCTCAGGAGGCAATTTTTGGCAAAGAAGAAAAACGCCCTAAATACGAAATACTAAGAGAATTAAAAGCTGAATCTAATAATTTTGCCGTAAATTTATGGTTTATAGAAGACAGAATCAAAACGTTACAAAAAGTTAAAGAACAAACAGACTTAGAAGATGTAGAAATATTTCTTGCCGACTGGGGCTATAATACCCCAAGGGATAGAGAAGTAGCTCAAAAAGATATGCGAATTCAATTAATTTCCCTGTCTCAGTTTGTCCAAGATTTTGATCGATGGCAAAATTAATTGGCAAGCGGTGAGTAGTGAGTAGTGAAGAGTTAACAGCGAGCAATTTTTTATTTATAATTGATAGTTTGTAATCAAGAATAAGTTCACTGTTTTTTAGTAGTTAAAAGTTGATATTTATTCTTGCCATTATAAAATATTTAAGGAACATTCATACAAGACTACTCACTATTCACTACTCACTCATTGTTCACTGTTTCACAGTTCACCGCGAATGCTAGATCTAAGTAAACTCGCCGTACAAATGCATGGCTTGAGTCAACATCTGACTCAAGAAGCACAAGCAAATCGTCAACGTTTAGAATTAGCACAACAACATCTTGAAGATGCTTTTACTCGACTCCCGGAATTAATTAAAATTCAACAAAAATGGCGCGATCGCATTTTGTTTGCCAATGCTACTCCTATGGAACCGCTACACACTTGTATTGATATTGTGGTTCCTCCGAAAACTCATACTATAATCGCTACCGATGGTTCTCAAATTGCCCCAAATCACCACGAAATTGCTTATTGTTATCTACTTAACATCGGTAGAGTAGTCTTACATTATGGACAAAATAAACACCCTTTCCTAGATAGTTTACCTGAGATTTTTTACCGTCCGGAAGATTTATATATGTCACGCCAATGGGGAATTAGAACCGAGGAATGGATGAGTTATCGCCGCACGGCGAGTGAAGCGGTGATGTTATCGGAATTGGCGATCGCTCAAAGGCATAACCCTCCCCCTATCGCTGCTAGGCAGAAAAGAAAAGGGGATGAAGTAGAAGAAATTTCTACCCCCCCTACTCCAGAAAGAATACCAACCCTGGCGATGGTAGACGGTTCTTTAATTTACTGGTTTTTAGATCAATTGCCTTTTGATGCTAAGGAACATATTTTACCGCCTATTCTGGATTCTTGGAAAGATTTGCGGGATGCAGGTATTCCTTTGATGGGTTATCTAAGTGCTTCGCGGAGTATTGAAGCAATGAATTTTTTCCGGTTGTCAGCTTGTCCTCATAAAGCACCGGATTGTATAAGTTTTTGTCCCAATCAAATGGAACAAATTCCCTGTAAAGTCTTTGAAGGATTGCGAGATAGTACTTTATGGTCTACACAACTCAAGCCTGGACAGCGCAGCCCTTTGTGGCGGAGTAATTCCCGGATTTTAGATTTATATGAAGACCAACAAATCTATTTCTGTTACGTTCATGTGGGCACCGAAATAGCACGTATAGAAGTTCCAGAATGGGTAGCTAAAAATACTGACATGTTTGATGAATCTTTGGGGTTAATGCTGGCCCAAGTTTATAAAGGATATGGTTATCCGGTGGCGTTAGCGGAAGCACATAATCAAGCTGTTGTCAGGGGTGGAGATAGATCGCGTTTCTTCGGTTTATTGGAACGACAAATGATTAAAGCTGGCTTAAAAAATGTCGGTACTTCTTACAAGGAAACACGGAAGAGGGGAAGTATTGCTTAATTCATGGGTACCAGTCAGATCGCTCTCATCTCTATGATGTAGTATTGCTTATTTGACACGCTCATAAAAAAGCTGTTTACATCAACAAAAATGTTGGTTGACAAAGTAAGTTCAAATTTTCAGACACGAGAAATAAATCTTTGTAGAACGTGGTTACAAAGCTGTTACCATCAAAGATATTGCCAAGGCGGTAGGCTCAACTGGATAGATGGATGATAGAGGGCATTCCAAATAAGAGTACTCGCGATCGTACCATTACCCCGTATTTAGATGTAGAAGCCTTTTAAAGTGCTCTAAATATAGACAATAAAGAAGAGATACAAATGTTATTGGTTACAAAAGAAGGCAAGGTACTCTAGCAGGAAAAAGGAAGTTTTTCGACAGCGAAAGGCGAAGCTCTCCTATAGGTGCTTGGAGAGTTTATGAAAAAAAGCTTAAACGAGTAAAAAGAAAAGCGGTTTCACACAATTGCTCTCAACCAATAAAATCTTGCCATTTGTAAGAGCCTAAAATAGTATCTTCCCCTTCTAAATTTCTTCTGGGAGGGGATTTTATTACTTAGACAAACGTGATATTTGTGCTAAGTGTTCATATAAGCTTCAAGCTTGATAAATAGTGTTGAATGGTGAAATTTTTAACTTCTCACTTCTTATTTCCCAGTTACCAAACACGATTTTCATAAAAAACTGTTAACTTCGTAAATCTTTTGGGAAAGCTATATTTAAGCATGAACTAGATAAATAGCCCTTGTGGGTTATACATCTATAGTTCAATGGGAATAAAGGTTTAAAATCGTATTTGTGATCATGCAAAAAAGCAATAAAGATGCCAATTATAACCTGCAAAGTCAACTTAGAGCAAAGTTAAACTTTAAATCCGAGGTAGTGCGATGAAAATTTCTACTAAATTTATCGCCTCTTCTACATGCTTTGCAGGGTTGATAGCCGTTGTTTTGACTGGAGCTTCTTTATGGCGAAATAAAGCTTTAGAAACTGCTAACCAAAATTTTGAACAATCAGGTAGACAAATTGAAGCAGCATTACAATTGAAATTTGATTTAAAAAATGAAATTAATGCACTTAAGGATGATGTATTACTTAATAAAGAAAAATCAAATCTATTAAAATATCAAAATCAATTTATAGCTGACCTCTATAAGTTAGAAAACTTAATACCAGATGCGAAAGAGATAAAAGATCTTCGTCGCCAGCATTCCTTACTTTTACACTTAAGTAAAGAAGTAAAAAATCGCAATAAAGCCTCATATAATCGAGATTTAGCAGAATATCAGCGTGATTTTGAAGCAATAAATTCTGTGGTAAAAGATATGGAGTTTTCTTTAGAAAATTTCGTAGATAGTACTAATGAAAAAAGCATAAAATTTGAAAAACAATTGGACAAAGTTGGACGTATTTCCCAAATATTATCTTATGGAATTATAATCGCTATCTTGCTCGTTTTTATCAGTCAATTTTTCTTAATCATGCTTCCACTCATCCATTCTTTATACAAATTACAAAAGGGAGCATCAGCAATTGGTTCAGGTAAACTTGATTATCGCTTAAATATTCGCACTAAAGATGAATTAGAGCAACTAGCTAACGAATTCAACTGCATGGCAGAAAAACTAACCGAATCTTATACCGAAATCATCGAAGGCAGCCAAGACTTAACCCAACTCAACCAAAATCTCCAAATGGAAATTAGCGATCGCACTCAAGCACAAGCAGAATTGCAAAAAGCCCTAGATGAACTCAAAACTACCCAAGCTCAACTGATTCAAACGGAGAAAATGTCTAGCTTAGGCCAAATGGTAGCCGGAGTTGCCCACGAAATTAACAATCCTGTGAGTTTCGTCTACGGTAATATCAATCATATAAATGAATATACACAAGATATTTTAGAATTAATCGAACTTTATCAACAGCAATTTCCAAATCCTGGAGAAGATATTGAAGAAAAACTTGAGGATATGGATTTAGATTTTGTTAAAGAAGATTTACCCAAAATAGTAAGTTCAATGAAAATGGGAGCAAATCGCATTCGTGAAATAGTTCTGTCTTTACGTAACTTTTCTCGTCTTGATGAAGCTGATATGAAAGAAGTTGATATTCATGAAGGTATTGAAAGCACTCTATTAATATTACAAAATCGCCTCAAATCTAAATCAAATCGTACCGGAATAGAAGTAATTAAAAACTATAATAAGCTACCTCATATAGAGTGTTATCCTGGACAATTAAATCAAGCATTTATGAATATTATTAATAATGGAATAGATGTATTGGAAGAGGGAAGAGATAAACTCGGTATGGACAATCCACAAATTTTTATTCACACTAAACTCATCGACAACAAAACAGCAGTAGTAAGAATTGTGGATAATGGAATGGGAATGACTCAGCAAGTAAAAAAGAAGCTATTCGATCCATTTTTTACAACTAAGCCTGTAGGAAAAGGTACAGGTTTAGGTTTATCAATTACTTATCAGATAATAGTTGAAAAACATCAAGGTACCCTACGCTGCGAATCGCAACCAGGCAAAGGAACTGAATTTATCATTGAAATTCCTTTACATCAGCGAAAAGGGGGAGACAAGGGGATAAAGAGACGAGGAGACAAGGAGAAAGAAGTAGAGTTAGGAGTTAGAAGTTAAGAGTAATGAGTTTTAATCTTTAACATGCAGACCTGTTTTCCCGCTACAATCAAGATTAAATATGAAAAACTTTAGAATAAATATAAGCATCGTCCCTGAAAATGCAAAATTTAACCACTTTACAAACAATAGGGCTGGATTTAGAACTTTTTCATACTCAAAGCAAAACTTCCTTTGAAATTCTACCGAATTATCCTGTTATTCGTATCGGCAAGCCAAACGAAAAAGTTCCTATTGATATTGATGTTTTGGAATTACCGAATTCTGATATTATTTCACGAGTACATGCTGAGATTATAGTAGAGAATAATACTTATTACTTAATAGATTTGGGTAGTTCTAATGGGACTTTTTTAAATGGTAATAAGCTCGAAACCCATATACGCTATCCACTTAATTTAGGAGATCGAATTGACCTTGGTCATGATCGTAAAGTAACTTTTATATTTCAGTATAAAAAACAGAGTCAGCAAACTGCAATTGTAACTAATCAACCTACAACTATCCAACCTCAAGTTATCAATAACTCTCACCAAGTACAAGCGGTAGACCGGAAAAGTAAATTGGTTGGTTTAGTATCAATGGTTATAGGAGTATTAATCTTCGCTGGAAATACTCGAATTGGTTTTGGTATTGGTTTTCCAACTATTTTATTGTGCATTGGGGGTGTTGTAATTCTTCTACAGCGTCAAATTAACCGTAATTGGGGATATGCTCTGATAGGGCTTGGGGCTGGATTAATCCTGTTTTCCGGTAGGTTATTTGCTTCAGCTAATCTTTTAGCTATCTTTGTATCAGTTAGCTTGATATTTGCTGGATATAAGCTATTTAAAACCGGTAAAATCTTTGGTTATAGTTTGAATTCTATCAAAGGATTGCTTAAAGCAAGGAAAGAAATAACTAGGAGTTAGTAGTTAGGAGTTAGTAGTTAGGAGTTAGGAGTTAGGAGTTAATAATTAAGAATTTTTCTGCTCCTCTTCCCCCTCTCTTTTTAAACGCAAGTAGCTACAATCAAATTGAAGTCGAAAAAATCTTGGTATGGTAGCGATTCCCGAAGAATCCCAAAAAATGACAATTGAGGAATATCTCGAATGGGAGCCTCAGCAAGAAACTCGCTACGAATACGTTAACGGCGAAATTTTCGCAATGACTGGCGGTACAATCCCTCACAATGACATTGCTCTCAACTTGTACACCTGTTTACGACCACATCTACGTCCTAGAGGTTGTAGAGTGAATGTGTCAGATGTGAAATTGCAAGTCACGAATCAAAGCCGTTACTACTATTCTGATGTTATCATTAGTTGCGACCTGGAAGACCTCAATGCTCATAAATTTATTCAAAAGCCTAAACTGATTGCTGAAATTCTTTCTCCGGGTACAACTGCTAAAGATAGGGGAGAAAAATTTACTTGTTACTTAAGTATCCCTTCTTTACAAGAGTATCTCTTGATTGATTCGGAAAAAATCTCCGTTGAACTTTACTCTCGTGGAGAGGGAAGAATGTGGCTTTACTATCCTTATGTCGCAGGAGATATCGTTACTCTTTCAAGCATTGATTTTGAGTTTCCCATCGAAATTTTGTATGAAGGTATTCTTTTTGAATAGAAATAAAAAGTCTCCCTTCTACAGAGAGACTATGGATTATCTACATAATGCCTTGTATTACGGCTTTCAAATTTTATGCAGTACCATTTACACTCTAATTCGGTAATCACTTTCTCAAAGGATATTTATTTTCCTGATTTTTTACTCTTGTTTACCGCTGATCGTTAGGAAATTGATATTCCCTTATTTGTAAAATAACATCATGAAAAATTAAGCAAAATATCACTTCATTTTGCTAAAACATGCTGTATTTCTTTAAATTACTATCAGCTAATAAATAAAATCTGGACCAAAATAATACCTAAATCCTTCTCCCGCCAATTAGACCACTTTTATACAGAATACTACTTACTTTACAAAAAATTTATACAAATAATTACCAACTTCTAATGGTTAACCGTATATAAATTAAAAAAATAGTCACCATTTTTACAAGTATTCAGAATTTAAAGAATTTATCTAGTAGCAAATCGAAAATTATAAATCTTGCGAACAAACTATAGTTAGAGCATTGTTCCTAACTAATTATACCTAAAGATAGATTTTTATCGCTGTCTTTAAAATTACTAAAAAAGGTAGTTAATATATTCTTTATAATCGATATTTATTAAGAATATGTTTTTTTGATGACTAAAATATCACTGTAATGCAAAAAATGCAAGAAAAAGTAAACCATTTAAATAAAAGGGAGAGATGAAAGCTTCTTATAAGCCAAGAGTAGTAATAATCGGCGCTGGTTTTGCTGGTGTAGAAGCAGCAAAGAAGCTAGGTAAACATGGAGTTAATGTTTTACTAATTGACCGTCATAATTATCACACCTTTATCCCCATGCTCTACCAAGTTGCCACCAACCTACTTTATCCCCATCAAATAATTTATCCCTTACGTCGTTTATTTAGAGGTTTACCAACGGTAAATTTTTTGCTTGCAGATGTAAAAGAAGTTGATTTCGTAGGTCAAATTGTTAGCGGTAAAGATGTAGCAATTGATTACGATTATTTAGTTATTGCTACAGGTAGTAAATCTCAATATCTTGGCGTGACGGGAGCACCGGAAAATAGTTTTCCTATGAGGACTTTATCTGAGGCGATCGCCATTCGTAATCAAGTATTAAGTCGTTTTGAAATGGCAGCAAAAGTTACCTCAGAAAATGAAAGAACACGGTTATTAACTTTTGTCATAGTTGGCGGTGGTGCAACTGGTGTAGAGTTAGCTGGTAGTTTAAATGAGTTAATTTATAGGGCTTTCAAAAAAGATTATCCCAGCTTAAATCCTCTTCAAGCACGAGTCATACTCCTACAATCGGGAGAACAGTTATTTAGCAGCTATCCTCAAGAATTAGGAAAATACACTGAAAAATGGTTGCGTCGCCACGGAGTTAAGGTACATCTTAATTCTAAAGTAAGTAAAGTCACTCCCCAAGCCGTGTATCTTGAAGATGGCACAGCTATATTTACAGATACAGTAATTTGGACTGCCGGAGTATTAGCTGCCACACCGGAAACAAAACAATCGTTAAAAACTGCTGAAAAAGATAAAATTATAGTCGAGCAAACTTTACAACTTTGCGATCGCGAAAATGTTTATGGTATAGGGGATGTTTCCTATCTTGAGATTCTTGAAGTTTCATTCAACGGAGTTGCACAAGAAGCTATTCAGCAAGGGAAAACAGCAGCAGATAATATCTTGCGACAAATAAACGGTGAATCACCCAAGAAATTTGATTATTTTAACAAAGGACGTTTAGCAATTATTGGAAAACACGCAGGAGTAGGTAAAATTGGTAAATTCGCAATTAAAGGGTTTATTCCTTGGTTTCTGTGGCTAGAAGTTCATCTTGTCTACCTCCCCGGAATTCGCAACCGCTTAGGGGTACTTTTCAACTGGCTTAAATGCTATTTCACGGGTGAAGGTGCATCGCGGATTATCATTTCTACAGTCAACAGTAACATGACAACGAACAATTAACAATGAACAACCATCAACTAACAACTATCAACTAACAACTAACTTAATTATGGGCTTTCAAAAGTATATTCCGTTAATAGGTAGGGCTTTTCTCGCTGCTATTTTCCTTAAAGCTGCAGTTGCTAATACTCTTGGTTTTCAAGGAATCGTAGGAATGATGACTCAACGCGGTTTACCCGTACCGCCTTTGTTACTCATCGGTAATATTTTTTGTACTTTGGTAGGTGGAATTTCCATTTTATTAGGCTTTAAAGCACGTTTCGGGGCAATTTTATTAATTATATTTTTGATACCCACAACTTTTGTTTTTCATAATCCTTTTGCCGATCCTGGTGAATGGAATGCTTTTCTGAAAAACTTCGGTTTAGTTGGTGCAATGCTGTTTATATATTACTACGGTACTGGACCTGTTAGCTTAGATGCAGTTTCAGCCACCAACGACTATGATGACACACAAGTTTCGGATTCTGATAGAGCAAATGTATAATCCAAAAATTCAGTTGCGTAACTCTGATATCGTTCTAGCTTACACGTTTTTACGGTTAGTTTTCGGTATAAATATGTTTGTACATGGCTTGGTGAGAATTGGCAATATTCAGGGTTTTGTTAATTCCCAGGTAGGACTTTACAAAGATATTGCCATTCCTCCATTATTAATTGCTGGACCAGCATATTTAATTCCTATTGTAGAATTTGCTGTTGGTTTACTATTAATATTAGGGTTGCAAACCCGCAAAGCTTTGATAGCCAATTTTCTGTTAATGATGATTTTAATGTTTGGGGTTTGTTTGCTACAGAAATGGGATATTGCTGGTTCGCAATTAATTTACAATATTATCTTATTTATTTTGCTGGCTGGCTGTAGTTTTAATTTAATTTCGCTTGATAATTGGTTAAGTCGTAAAAAAAGATAATCAAATATTTGTCATCAATTTCAACTGTAAATTTACAAATTTGTATACGATTTACCGGATATACAAAATTAAGCGTTATTCATAGCCGAAAAAACGTTCTTTTTACTCCTAGCTAAGTAAGTCAGTACAAACAAGCCCAACTATAATATTACAGAATACTTCTTTGGCTTCAAAACCTTTTGCGATCTCCCTATTCCATATTTCCTTCTCTTAATTACTATTTTTAATACCTTTCTACTTACTCCTAGTAATAAAATAAAAAAATCATAGATTTAGTGCTTTATACTGATGTTGACGGGTACCTATGAGAATTTCTTTAGGAGAAAAAAATTTGGCAGGGAGACTCACAACTCACCCTCAGCAAGGTACTTTAACTTTTGTTGAAAAGTAGAGTCGGTGCGATCGTATTCTGCACTCCTCCCCATACCAACTTGCACGTATTACAGTCAATCTAAAACTGCGATATCTAACAATATTGATATTTTCTGTTCATTAACAAAATAATCAGTTCTTAAATGGGAATAATAAAACTACACTGAAAGATTAATATCAAGGGTAGCTAGTATTATATGCCACAGATAAGAATAATTAGGGCAGCGTTGCGGGAAATTCAGAAACTTCCCTATTCTGCCTGTGAGACAGTTTATGAAATCTTGCGTCGTTTAAGTTTGGGAGAAACAACAGATACTAAATCTCTTCAAGGATATAACAAGCTTTTACGAACTAGACAAGGCAATTGGAGAGTTATCTGGCTCAGAGAAAATGCCGATAATATTGTAGTAATCAAAGTAGGTAGAAGAAGCAGTGTTTATGATGATGAATTTGAACGGCGAGACTTTGAAAATCCACAGATAATAGAAGAATTACTTAATCCGCAACAAATAGAACTCACCGAACATCCATCTTATCAATGGAATCATCATTTAAACTCAGATTGGTATAAATTTGTATTTAGTAGTTATCGTTATTCACCTGTAAGGACTAATTATCAAAAAGAAGTACTACAAAACGTTTTCAATACTTTTTCAACATATAGATACAGTCGTGACAGCGAAGAATTAAGTCACAAACCTTGTATAATTCAAAGCGCTCCAGGAACTGGAAAAACTGTATGTGCAACTTTATTCGCTTGTGAAATTCATCAGCAAAATCAATGGAATATTATGTTAATAGTTCCAGATGCATTAAAAAAAGATATTAGTAAATATTCTGAAATACAACAAGCTAAATTACAAGATAACTTTTGGTTAGTAACTTTTCGAGAATGGCTATGTCAAATTAATCCTGAATGTAAAAATGAGTTAGCATCACCAGAAGAGGAATTAAAAGCTTTACAATCAGCAGCCAAACATACTCATGGAAAATTTACTAAACCAGAAACAATTAGTTACAGAGATGTTTTACTATATCAATCTTTTGTCGTAGAGAGAGAAAATAAAAAGCAAATTAGAAATTCTGTTTTTCAAGAGAATCAATCGCAAATTGAAAAACTAAAAAAAATTGATAAAAGATTTTGGTTAAAGGGTTTATCAGGAAAAAAATCTCGTATAGATGTAGCCAATGAATTCATAGAAAATCCATCACTGGCTACTTTACTACCAGGTAATACCCTTGTAATAGTTGATGAAGCACAAGATTTAATGCTTTGTGAGTTGCAAGCTTTACTAGCTACTTGTAAAGCATGGGAAAAAGAAAATCCAGACAATCAGATATATCTATGGTTATTAGGAGATTTAAATCAACGCATAGTACCCACAGATTTTGATTGGGGACAATTAAATCTGGGAAAAATAACTAGTTTAAAGCGAAATTACCGAAATTCGTCTCATATTATCGAATTTGCAAATCAATTTTGGCATTTAGCAGAAAATATAAATAAAAAATTTAAAGGAAGAAGTTTACCTCAACCTGTGAATCGGGAAGATGCTTTTGAATCTGGAGAAAAGGTACGTTTTTTAAAATGCGATTCAAAAGATAAGGCTTTAAAATTTTTACAAAAACTTGCTCAACAATGTGAATCTGGAGAAAATCAACGTTATTTGCTCCACGATTTAGCTAATGCAGTCAAAGTAATTTCCAAAAAAACTTTAGATATTTGCGATGATAACCTGGTAATTCTCAATGCTGAAAATGCCAAAGGTAGAGAATTTGAAGCTTGTATTGCTTTTGGTTTATTTGAAGGAAGTGGGAAACCATCATTAGAAGAAACTTTTCAATGGTATACCCTATTAACTCGTGCTCGAACTCGATTGTTAATAGTAATAACTCCGGAAGAATTAAATCGTCTAAATAACAACGAACGCGATTATTTTGAAAATTGTCTTAGTATTGATTCGAGAAAGGCAATCAGTTGGATTACTGAATTAGCCAGCGATGTTGATGTTAGTAGAATTTATGAAATCAAACAGCGTTTGCTTAAACGATGTAAAACTGGATTGTTGTACAGAGATACTTATCTAGCTTTGCAGTTGGCAGGAATAGAAGGAGTTGAATTATACCAGTGGGAGCAAAAGGCAATTGCTTGTTTAAAAAAACATTCTCACAAGATTTTACAAGAGGAATTAAATTATATTCAAAGTATTCCTTTGCGTTGTTTATTATTGAGAACAATGGACTTTTATTGGCAAGCAGTGATCGAAGCTACTAAATTAGAAGCTACGGATTTTAATGAATACAAACGTTTGTTAAAAAGTATTACTAAAGATTTAAAAATGAAAGAATTTGCTTATGGAACTGTAGGGGCAAAGACGCGTCTTGTTGAAGTTCAAGAGATAAGTAAAAATCCTAATAATTCTCAAACTTATGTAACATCATTATGTCAGTTTTTTGCATCTCGAATTAACAATATTCTTGAAGAAAAGGAAATAAATTTACCCTCGAGTAAAATTTTTAGTAAAAACTTAAAATATTGAATAAGTTAATATAGATTGCATCTGATTATATATTGAGATATATTGACATTTATAATTTGTATTTAACTTGCTTCAATTGGTTCCTGTATGGTGTGTTGTGGCTCAAAAAATTTTGATTCTTGTTGAGTTATTTGGAGGATGCCATAACACACCATTTTACAATCTAAAATTGTTTAATATATATTGCTGTGGAAGAATTAATATCTTCGGGAAACTTCGGAAAAATTAAGGGAATTAAATGGGAAGATATTAACAGGAATGGGGTTAGAGATAGGAAGGTTGTTTCTGAAGAAATTTAATTAGTAAACTTCACTCAAGGAGAAGTTGTTACAGATATTAATTTCGGCAATGTAGTTAACTCAGAAACAATTAAGGCTCCTTTTAGTGGAGAACCTTCGGCAGTAAAACAACCAAAAGTTATACTGGTTTAGTAGAAATTGATATTACTGTTACTGGTCAAGCAGTCGGAGCCTCATTCAGTGATAGTTTTTATCGTTTCACCGACAGTAATGGTGACGAAATTACTCCTGTATCAGCAAACGAGTTTGGACTTTATATTAACGGAGAGCCTGCTGAAATTTTATCTCCTTCATCTCAATCTGTACCAAGTTATAGCTCAAATAATTCCTATAATTTTATAATTGATGCACCAGGTGGAGTGCTTACATTTGGAGTAGGAGATACTTTTACTACAGACAATACAGGTTTTTACGACATTACTATAGAAGCTATTTAATTAGACTACACTCCGAAAAACCATAACTTTTATAAGGGAGCATCCTAATTTTTAATAAGTATTCTATACAACATTTTGTAAGGATGCTTCTACACAAATAAAGCCTACAAAGGTAGGCTTTGTAATATTAGCCCCAGGCTTAAAGACTGTGGGCTTTTTGTAAATTTGATATGTAAGGATAAATTAAGCGCGATCGCCATTTACTTAAATCAGTGAGTAGGTTGGGTTAGGTGCTTTTTATAAATATGGTTTTAAAAAATAAATAAGAAATTGCACCGTAACCAAACATTGTCTATGGTTGTTTTAAATTACTGAAGTTGGGTTACGACACGATTAAAAATTATCGTTATCAAATTAATTTTGGTGTCTAACCCAACCTACTAACTAAAGCGATTAGATAAGGCATAAATTAATTGGTGCGTGACGGCATTCGGTAATTATTCAATTATGTAATAAATTTTTCAATGCCGTCACACACCCTACAAATATTATGTTTTCAAGTCCGAATTACTAAAAAGATAAATTAAAGGTGTGTTATGGATTTCCCCTAACACACCCGACAAAAAATGAATTCTTAACAACTATCTACTAACTACTAACTCCTAACTCCTAACTTTCCTAAAACCGATTAATTATCGCTTCGGCAAACTCGGAACATTTCAAAGGTTCAACTTTTGGTTCCATCAATCTTGCTAAATCATAGGTGACTTCACCATTAGCGATCGCCTCTCCCAAACCTTTCTTAATCAAGTCAGCGGCTGATTGCCAACCCATAAATTCCAACATCATTACGCCGGATAATATCACAGAACCGGGGTTAATCCGATCCAAACCGGCGTGTTTGGGTGCTGTACCGTGAGTAGCTTCAAATATCGCCGCTTCATCGCCAATATTAGCACCTGGCCCCATTCCCAATCCACCGACTATGGCTGCTGCTGCATCTGACAAATAATCACCGTTAAGGTTCATTGTTGCCAAAATCGAATATTCGTCAGGACGGGTTTGGATTTGTTGGAAAATACTATCAGCGATGCGATCGTTCACCATGATTTTATCTTTCCACTTGCCGTTACCGTGAGTTGACCAAATTGAGTTAAGAACTGTTTCAACTTCCTTGACAATTTCTTCTTTTTTCTCCGGTGTCAGGGAATCATAACCGGGATCGATCTTGCGAGCATTTTCTTCGAGAGAAATATCGGATTTACTTTCTTTATTGCTTAAAATCCAAGATTCTCTTTCGGTAACGCACTCGTGGCGAAATTCTGAAGTGGCTAATTCATAACCCCAATCGCGGAAAGCACCTTCGGTGTATTTCATTATATTGCCTTTATGTACCAAAGTCACCTGCTGCTTTTCCTTGGGCAATTGTAAGGCTTGTTTGATGGCGCGACGTACCAAACGTTGGGAACCATTTTTACTAATGGGCTTAATACCAATCCCAGAATCTAGAGGAATTTGCTTTTTACCATGTTCGGGAGTACCGGGAATCAGTTCTTCATTAAGCAGCTTAATCAGTTTATTGCCAATTTCATTTCCTTGCTTCCACTCAATCCCCAAATAAATATCTTCTGTATTTTCTCGATAGACTATCACATCGAGTTTTTCGGGATTTTTGTGAGGTGAAGGGGTACCGGGGTAGTATCGACAAGGGCGTACGCAGGCATAAAGTTGAAAAATTTGTCGTAGCGCCACATTTAAGGAACGAATACCACCACC
>JBCCSG010000132.1:0-17401 GCA_039200565.1 Cyanobacteria bacterium P01_D01_bin.50
AAAGCATATGGCGCTATTGGTACTGTAATTGTACTTATGCTCTGGCTTTATATGACTGCTGCAGTTGTGCTTATAGGCAATCAATTAAACGTTACCGTAGGAAAAAATATGTATCTAAATTCGGATAAAAAAAATTGAATAGTATTTAATACTACATACTGACTGCAACATAGCACAAGATTTCACTATAACAGTAAAAGAAACAGCGATTTCATCATACAAAAGCCATTCCTCCTATGTCTTTGCCACCTTCTCAGTTTTATTCTATCAAGCCCGAAACCAAAGCACCGACTTTAAAGCGTCTGCGTAGTTTTAGTCGTTTACTAGATAACTTTATTACTATTCCCGGAACCGGAATCGGTGTAGGTTTGGATGCAATAATCGGATTGTTCCCCGCAGGGGGTGATTTTTTAGGTATTCTGTTTAGTGCGTATATTGTTTTAGAAGCCGCACGATTGGGTGCCTCGAAAGCAACTTTAGGCAGAATGACTGTAAATATTATTATTGATGCCTTGATTGGTATAATACCCATTGCAGGAGATTTATTTGACTTTGCTTGGAAAGCTAACGACCATAATGTCAAGTTATTAGAAGAACATTTAAAGTTTCCAAGTCAAAAGAAAAAAGCAGATACTTGGTTTGTTTTTTTACTTTTAGCTATATTATTAGGTCTTGCTATCGGTTTAGTCACATGTTCTGTAATTGTTACAAGATTTATTTGGGGACTTTTTACTGGTTAAAGGGATAATGAGTAATGAGTAAGAAGTAAGGAGTAAGGGGGAGCATCCCAATGAAGGCAAAATTTGTAGTGCGTAAACGTTGTGTGCGCGTATCTTGATGTCATCCCGGAGGGACTTAGCGCTTACATTTTGCTCGCTAGGGCTAGTACTGGGTGAAGAGGCTCCCACTACGAAAAAATAAATTTACACCTATAGGGATGCTCCCGAATAAGGAGTTATAAATTTTAATTTCTACCCTATCTCCTTGTCCCCTTGTCTCGCCATCTTCTCATCTCAATTATATATCTTGTTATATCTTGTTAATTACTGATAAGCTGCTACGCACTTAAGTTGTATATTATTCTATTCAATAGTAATGCTTAAAATTTTCTTTACTTTTGAATGCCAGACTTTTGACAAGAGTATTGTGCATTTTTAATGCACAACAGCTTATCCCTTCACCCGGCGCGCGAGAAATAATTGTTGATTGATTTATTATAAATGAAAGACTGGTGGCAAAAAACTTTTCCTAAAGGACAACAGAAAGTAACTATTGTAGATAGTCAAGGTTATCCCGTACAAATTGCCTATGGTGAAAAAGGCACGGGTAAACCGTTATTTTTACTTCATGGTATTGGTAGCTGGAGTTATAATTGGCGTTATCTGATTCAACCATTATCTGAATATTTTCGAGTAATTTGTTTTGATGCTAAAGGGTTTGGGTTTTCTGAAAAGCCTTTGTATCGTCAAGAAACTACGGCTCATCAAGTAATTGAATTACAACGCATTATTACAGCATTATGCGTTAGCGAAGCGTGCCCGAATGACATTGAACCTGTTGCAATTTTAGCAGAATCTCTGGGAGCTTTAGTTGCCCTCGCCTTTGCTGAAGAATATCCTCAATTAGTTTCTCGATTAGCAATTGTTAATGTTCCTCTATTCACCAAAAGACTTCCTCATTGGGGTATGTCTGTACTAGCTCAAACACCCCTAGAATTTATCGAAGTAATTGACAAATTACGTTTAAGCTATCTTTTTGCACCATTGATCAGAGAAATCATGGCAATAGAAAGGCGCAGCGTACTATTTGACCCTTCAATTTTGACAAATGTTGATGTATTCTGGATAACTTACCCCTATATTGAGTTTCCCGGTACTTTTCTTAAAGTGGCTCAAGAATTACAAATTGCTGCACGAGAAATTGAAAATTATAAAAACAACAAGCCCAATTGGTTGAGTCAGATTCAAAAAAATTTAGTTAATATTGAATGTCCCACATTAATTATGTGGGGTGAACAAGATAGTTGGTTCCCTCTTGAACATGGAAAAAAACTGCATCAGCAACTTCTGGGTTCTCAATTTAAAATTCTGAATAATTGCCATCATGATGCTTCTAGTGGTGCAGCAGATGCAATCAAGCTTACAACTATTGAATTTTTAAGAAATACAAACTTTTTGTGAATTGTAATATATACCCATAAAATAAGAGTGGGAGGATGCATATCACAAGCATTCACTCCCACTCTTACATTTGCCGCTGAAGCGTTTCGGAATACGTACAAACATCACCTTGATTTTGGGGGCTGTTTTTGGGTCAACGCAACATTTGTACGCGGTTGGTATTCCTAATGCGGCAAACGAAACTTAATTTTTCTTAATCTTTGCTCCCATTGACAACTGTCTAATATATCTGTTACCATTTATATCCCATTCATAAAGATACAATTTAGTGGTAGAGAGTGTATCACCATTGCCTATTAAAGTGATACACCCTGATAACAACACCCTTGAAGTCGTTTATCTTGATTAAAGATAACTGACTAAGTTGTGAGTTGGTTGCCATTTTGGCAGGTTTTATAATTTGTTTGAAAGGGCAAGCAATAAAACAGTTAATAACCATTACTCAAACAAGATTTTACCCAACCGAATGTTGGATTGAATATTTTTATTAGTACAAGAGTAAGAGAAATCCATCTGTTCCACAACTTTTTTCTGCTCGCTCCCCTGGTTTACAAGAGCTTGAGACAGTCTTTTCGCTGCCGCTACAGGGCGTAGATATTTCTCATGCAATTTCTTAAGTTATATCTACCGTAGCTCTTACAGCTATCTTGAAGCGGTTCAGATTTTGATAAAGCTGCAAACATATCGTAATATTAAGTAAAGCTAATTACTTACCAACTCCCATGGAAATGATAAGTGTCCAAAGGGAATTGATTTATATCAAAATAATTGTGAATTAACATAACAAAAAACACGCATTTCGACAATAAAGCCTCGAAAGCGTGAAATATAATCGTTATTATTTTTAACTCTATTAATGCCTAATTACAAAATAAGCAAAGTTTTAAAACTACGGCTTTAATTTAACTAATTATTACTTACGTAACATTGAAGACAAAGAAGTCTGTTTGCGAATATCTAATACATCAGCCAAAGAATCTTGATTTTTTTGATTAGGCTTAAAACTTTGCTCTGGAGGTAAAACTGTCACAACAGGTTTCGGTTTAGCCTTTTGTGGAGGCATAGCCATAATACGAGTTTTACGCGAGTGTGGCATATAAGGCGTTTTTTTTGGTAAACGTGCTTCCATCGCTTGATGGTGCCGCTGTGCTAAGCGTATTTCATTACGATTAATAATACGTTTCTTAATTTTTTGTTTCTGCTTCGGACGATTAATAAATCGTAAAATTATTAAGCATCCACTAGCGCAACTAAGAGCTATAGCAGCTACCATCCATAAAGGTATAGGATTTTCATTGTTTTCCTCAGTTTGAGCAGGTGATTTTGGTGGTATCACCTCAGCTTGTAGGGTTTCTGAATCTTTACGTTTTATGCCCTCACCAACGTAACCCAAGCTGTATATTGATAAGGCACCGCCTCCCAAAAACATTAATAACAAGCCAGTTAAAAATAGCCAAGGGTAATGTATTAATAAATATATTGTTACATTTTTAAAGCTATTTATTCTGTTTGTAGATTTACTGTTTTCTGAAATCGGTACGGATTCTTTGACTTTAGACGACTCCTGCTGTACAGTCTGAGTATTTTCCATGATTTTGTTCAGATTTGTACTTCTCAAGATATAGATTGTACTGGAGTAGAGAGGTTTCACGTATCCGTAATCAAATTTGGGATTCAAGTAGTCTCTTTAAGAAACTTAGACTACTAAATCCGCAAATAATTAATAATATTTAAGTACTTAATGCTACTGGATTATTTTCTGGAGTGCTATTCCTTTCTAGAGCTAATTGAACTAGTCGCGAGACTAATTCCGGAAAAGAAACGCCACTGTTTGCCCAAAGTTGCGGATACATACTCGTTGCCGTAAAACCTGGTAGAGTATTGATCTCATTAATCAATACTTCTCCTGTTGCTTCAACATAGAAGAAGTCTACCCGTGCTAAACCGGCGCAGTCAAGAGCTGTAAATGCTTGTATTGCTTTCTCTTGAATTTGCTGGGTTACGGTATCGGGGATTGGTGCTGGAATAAGTAAATCTGCTTGACCGCTAGTATACTTAGTTTCATAATCATAAAAATCAGCTTCGTAAGTGATTTCACCGATAATAGAAGCTTTGGGATTATCATTTCCTAAAACAGCGCACTCAACCTCTCTTGCAGTAACTCCAGCTTCAACAATAATTCTACGGTCATAACTTGCTGCACTATCCAAAGCGGCTTCTAATTCGGAGCGCGATCGCACTTTAGCAATACCGACGGATGAACCTAAGTTAGCGGGTTTGACGAAACAAGGATAACCCAAAGTTTGTTCAATGTTATCGCAGAGCTTGGGGAATATACAAGGATTTGACCAAATTTGCTCTCTAGTTAGCCCCATATACTTAACCTGTGGCAATCCTGCTTGAGCAAAAATGGATTTCATGCCAATTTTATCCATGCCCGCAGATGAGCCCAACACCCCAGAACCAACAAAGGGAACTTGCATTAAGGTAAGTAACCCTTGAATTGTACCATCTTCCCCATTCGGTCCGTGGAGAATGGGAAACCATACATCTACGGTTTCCGCTTCTTTTGGGAATTGCCAAAGTTGGGGTTGAGAGTTTTCACAGGATAAGGCTTCCCCGGATGATAAAACCTGTTGTGCGATATCGGGCCCTTGCCAAGCACCATCTTTTTTAATATAAAAAGGCAATAATTCATACTTGTTGGCGTTTTCCTCAGCTTTCAACGCCCCTGAAATTGCTCGAGCTGAAACAATGGAAACTTCATGTTCTCCAGAACAACCCCCAAAAAGTAAACCTACCCGCAATTTTGTCATCTTGAATACTTAAATATAAGAGCTAATTGCAGTTAGGGTATCATAACCTGTTATAATTACTGAATATTTTTGGTTACCATTACCTTAATAATCAAAAGCCCAGCCGTAAAGACTGGGTTCTTGAAGGTTACATATAGGTTAGGGGCCATAGTTCCCCTGTTAAATATAGGTGGTAAGCATAATCGTTGCTTGTCTAAGATAGGATACCCTTAGTGAGATGTCAATTCCGGAAAGTTTGAATTTTTTTTTGGATAACTGTGGTAAATTGTGCAATACAAGTCAAAAATAGGCATTGCTGAATTCGCGTATGAATTTAAATTCTTAGCATTATTGAACAACGTTTTAATAGGGTTTTGCGCTTCTAGTTTAGACGAATTCATACTTTCAATCAGCAACGCCAAAAAATAAATATGATATGCCCTGCAAAGCACCTATATACTTGTAAATTAGGAAGATTGCCGCGCTAAAGTCGCGACAAGTTCCGTGAAACGACACTTTAACTAAGTTGTTCTGCTAGTTGTTCTGTTTTTTCTTCTTCGAGTGTTTCTTCTTTTATCTTAGTGTCAGTAGTTTGTTGCACTTGTTTGAGATGAATATTATTAACTTGAGTAATAAAGTTTTCGATTGACTTCTTAGCTTTTCTTTCTTGTTCTCCTTCGTTGGCTGAGTCATAGCAGCGATACAACGGAGTTATGCCTAGAACAAATTTTTCTTGTTCTGCTTCTAATAATTCAACGGTTGTGTTAGCAGAAATCCAAGTTTCTTGAAGAGGAAAGGAAGTAACAACACTAGCAACTATAGAAGCAACAGCAGGAAAAATTACAGGGAGCCATTTTAGCCAAGTCTGCCCTGCTTGCAATTTGTCTACCAAAACTAAAATTGGTGTAACCCCAGATAAGACAATTGTTCCTATTTGTAAAATATAGTAAAGATTCCTTGCTTGTTTACGAGTTTTCTTGTAATCTTCAATTAATTCTTGGGCATAGGCTAAAGCCTTTGTTCTCGCTGGTGAGATTAAATAATTGACTACGTCTTTCTTGTGGTTATTAATTAGATAGAGATCGGCTTTTTTCTGGATTTCATTTTCATAGGCGTTTTGACGAGCAGCCTTAGAATTTTGTTGATTGACTAAGAACAGAAACACAAACGTAGCCAGAGCGATCGCACTAGCTATTGTAAATCTTGGATCCTCTGGAAGAACAAGGGAAATGAGACCACAAGCAACAAAAGCCGCAAAAAACAAATATTCTACTGCCTTCAGAAAAGATAAGGTTTTTGGAGTTGATGAAGAAGATGATTGCGACTGGATATCCTTCATTTCCATTTGATTATTTAGTTCAGAAGAATTCATTATTTAGTATTATTTAACTTCAGATATCAGTTTATCAAAGTATTTTAGAATGCACCACAAGCAGATGTGGATTGCGGCTTTTCGCCTGTTCGCCATAATCTAATATCCCAAGCAATTTCTGCCAATTAAGGATATAGCTATTCTCATTTATTTCAAAATTTTCTACATAAAACAAGTTAACTTGTTTTAAACCTGAAGAAGGCAGAATAGGGTTACATTTTGAGGTCATACAAAGACTGCAATGATAAAAAAACAAAAACCGAGTTTTCAAATGAAAACCCGGTTTAAACACAATATATAGACAAAAATCAGAATTTTATACATCAAGGCAGATTTTACAAGTCTGGAGGCAAAATAACATTATCGATGACGTGAATCACACCATTACTTGCTTTAATATCAGGTTGAACCACGGTAGCATCATTTACTTGTACTCCGGTAGCTGGATCAACTTTTACGCTAATTGGTCCACCTTCAATGCTTGTAACTTCACCAGATTGTAAATCAGTGGAAAGTACTTGACCCTGCACTACATGATAAGTCAGAATCTTCACCAGTACTTCTTTGTTTTCTGGCTTCAACAAATCTTGTACCGCATCTTGTGGTAGTTTCGCAAATGCCGCATCACTAGGTGCAAAAACTGTAAAAGGACCATTTCCTTTCAAAGTATCTACCAAACCTGCTGCTTGCAAAGCTTGAGTCAGCACTGTAAATGAAGGGTTTGACGACGCTATGTCAATGATATTCTGGTTCTCAGTTTCCGAGGTCGGCTGAGTTGGCTCTGTTTCTGCTCCCGGTGGAGTCATCGGGGGTGCTGTAGGGATTTCTTCGGGTAAAGGAGCTGTTGGTACTGTTTGGGGCTCAGATGGTAGCGGTGCCGGTGCCGCTGCGGGTCCCCTATTCCCACAAGCAGCACGGTTATAAGGACACTCATCTAAAATACTAGGTCTGGGATTGAGCGCTCCACTACTTTGCGCGAATAAAGTCTTATTGGACTTATTGCTCTTGAAAGTACGTATAACTGCTTCGCTACTGTTATCAACATTCACCCGAACTGCTAGACTAGGATTATAAGGAGTGTCTTTAAAAACACTAGGTCTAGGACTGAACGCGTTATTTGCCTTCACTGGCAAACCAATCAATAGACTGATGCCCGTCACTCCCACGATGCCAGTTAAGTTGGTCAGCAAATTGCTGTAGTATACCTTCATGTTAATTTTATCTGGCTTTTATTCCACACTTTACATTAAAAACTTATAACATTTTCTTCGGCAAAAAATCTAACTAACAGGGTTACATTTTTACAGCTTTATGGTAATGTACTTATCAAACAATCATTCGACTTCCTTCGATTTATAGTCATATATCAATCTTTCAATAATTGTGACTCTACTCTTACGTTTGAGATTTACGATGAATTCTAGTTGTAATTATTGTAGTATAATTTCATTGGCTTACGTAGTGTATTTGTATGTAATCTGAGTGGAGATCAGTGAAAACCTGAAAAAAGTGTAGGTATTTAATTACCTTCAAAGATTTATTAGCCATTGATTTGAACAAAAATTAGATGTAAAAGGTTGAATATCACATATAACAGATATTTTTCGATTTTGCGATCGCGATCTTTGTTGAAATTCTTTATTAATAATAAGAATCTCAGTATTTAAGTATTTTTTTAGAATTAAAAGATGACAAGTGTTTGATAATAAAAGCTTGATTATTTACTAGAAAATAGGATTTTCATCAAAAATATAGTCAAAATCTGATCGGCAGCAAGTATAAGACTAAGCAATCTGACTTGTAATTTATGACTTGAAATTATTCTTAACAAAAATAAAGTTGTAGAATTTATAGGTCAATAAATTACCAACAAGCTAATCATGTTAGAACTGTACCAATTTGAACTTTCTCAATACTCAGAAAAAGTACGTTTTATTTTAGATTACAAAGGTCTAGAATACCGCAAAATAGAGGTAACACCAGGAATTGGACAGGTAGAATTATTTCAGAAGACAGGACAGCGTCAAGTACCCGTACTAAAAGATGGTAGTAGATATATCTCAGATTCCACAGAAATAGTTAAGTACATAGACGCACAAAATCCTGAAACACCTCTGATGCCTCAAGATCCCAAGCTTCGGGGATTATGCTTAATGATGGAAGAATGGGCGGATGAATCTATTGGTACTAAAAGTAGAAAAGCGTTATTTTCTGCGATAAGTAAAGATCAATCTTTCCGTAAATCTTTGTTACCTAATTCAACCCCAGACGTTCTGAAAAGCTTGGTGGAGGGAGTACCTAATGATGTACTGAAAGTTTTTGGTTTAGGAGTAGGTTACAGCCCCGATACGGTACAAGCTGCGATCACAGATTTAGAACAAGATTTGGAAGCTTTGACATTGATCTTAGAAGATAGCCCTTATTTGTTAGGGAATGAACCATGTCTTGCTGATTTTGCAGTAGCGGGTTTATCGATGTTGTTAAAGTTTCCAGATGGTGATTATTTAGATTTACCAGAAGCAATAAAAGGAAAGGGAGTACCTGGTTTAGCAGACAATCCTATTTACCAACCGTTTTTTGAGTGGCGCTCGCGACTTTACACTCAATTTCGCAAGCCAATAATTGGTTCCCCTGGTAATACTCCGAGTGCGCCAACATCTATTCAAATTGAATAAATAATGAATATGGGGGGCATGGGGGATGGGGCATGGGGCAATTTAGAATTAAATATTCTCAATTTCACGATCTAATTATTAATTACTATGTGTCGATTGATAATTGATAATTCCTCCATTGCCTGCGCTTATAAAGCCCAATTGCGAATTCCTAATTATATTTTTATAAAAATTTTTATCGCATAATTGATACAGTATGATTAAAATTCTTTTAAGAAGAACGAATAAAATCATGCATTGACTCATATGAATTCTATTAGCAGACAGCCATTAGGTTCAGTTATTCAAGGTTCTTTAACAGGGGGATTAGAAGTCAGATTGCACCCCGATATTTTAGTTGAAGATATGCGGGTAGGTAAGTTTTTGGTTGTCCAAGGTGTGCGATCGCGATTTTTCTGTATGCTGACAGATGTAGCCTTGGGAATTTCCAACCAGAGAATTGTGGCTTATCCTCCGAATTGGGAAGATACTTTGATGCGAGAGATTTTAGCAGGAAGCGGTACTTACGGTACTATCAATCTTGCGCCGATGTTGATGTTTACTCCCGAATCGAATGAATCAGATTTTGATGTAGATGTGAAATCTGCAAAGTTGAAAGAGGCTGTAAATACTAGTTTGGCATCATTTCAGGCACAAACTAGTACCTCAATGGAATTAATGCCGGTTAAAACAATTCCGACTCATTTCAGTCAAGTTTACGAAGCCTCTGAAGACGATTTCCGCCGGGTATTTGGTTGGGAAGACGATCCAGAAAGGAAGAATTTTTCCATCGGTAAACCATTGGATATGGAGGTACCCATTTGCATAGATCTAAACAAGTTTGTGGAAAGAAGTAATGGCGTTTTTGGTAAATCTGGAACGGGTAAATCCTTTTTGACGCGCTTACTTTTAGCTGGGACAATTCGTAAGAATGCAGCGGTGAATTTAATTTTTGATATGCACTCCGAATACGGTTGGGAAGCAGTTTCCGAAGGTAAAAATTTGAGTACTGTTAAAGGCTTAAAGCAGTTATTTCCCGATAAAGTAGAAGTGTACACCCTCGATCCGGAATCTACAAAACGCCGTGGAGTTCCTCACGCCCAAGATCTTTATTTAAGTTACGATCAAATCGAAGTCGAAGATATTAAGTTATGTTCTCGTGACTTAGGACTTTCCGACGCGAGTATTGATAATGCCAATATTCTCCACGCCGAATTTGGTAAATCTTGGATTGTTCAACTATTGAACATGACAAACCAAGAGATCAAAACGTTTTGTGAAGAGCAACGGGGACACCAAGGTTCAATTACCTCATTACAGCGCAAGTTGCTGCGGATGGATAATTTGAAGTATATGCGTGCTGCTTGTCCCCATAATTATATTAATCAAATCATGCGTTCCCTTGAAGCTGGGAAAAACGTTGTGGTGGAATTCGGTTCTCAATCGGATATGCTTTCCTATATGTTGGTGACAAATATGATTACGAGGCGCATTCACCAACAATATGTTCGTAAAGCGGAAAAGTTTTTGCAAACCAAAAATCCCCTTGATAAACCATTACAATTAATGATTACTATTGAGGAAGCACACCGTTTTCTTGACTCGGCGATAGTACAAAGTACAATTTTTGGTACAATTGCCCGTGAAATGCGGAAATATTTCGTTACCTTATTAGTAGTAGATCAAAGACCTTCAGGAATAGATAATGAAGTGATGTCCCAAGTTGGTACCCGCATCACCGCCTTACTTAACGATGAAAAAGATATTGATGCGATTTTTACAGGAGTTTCCGGTGCTGGAGGCTTAAAATCGGTTCTAGCAAAATTAGACTCCAAACAACAAGCATTAATTTTAGGTCATGCCGTTCCCATGCCGGTAGTAGTACGTACTCGTCCCTACGACATTGAATTCTATAAAGAAATAGGCGATCCCGATTGGGAAGGAAAATCAGATGAAGAAGTATTCGCTGCCGCCGAATTAGCAAAAGCAGATTTAGGGTTTTAATCAAGTAAAATTATCTATCCCCATTACCTCCGGTGCCTCTATACTCTAGAAATGTGGTCTAGTTTCCTTGACGCGATTTAAAGTTTATGACAGTTTAATATCATTCATTTTTATCTGTAATATATTCATTAAGGTGAATCTTGGTCAGTTTTACGCAGCACGCTCGTTTAAGGAAACGATACATTGTAGTAAAATCGCTTTTTACATATTCAAAGCCAGCCTTCAGATAGAGTAGTATTTGACTTGAAATAGCGAGAATACTAATTAAACGACAAACTATTAACTACAAATTCACAATTACCAATTCCGAAATATATTTATTTAGTAACATCCACCCATGACGAATCTCCTTAAGTTCGGTTATCCGGCTATTTGCGGAGAACCGGATTGGCTTTTTTCACGTCACTATAGATATATAGCGCTCAATCAAAAAGGATACTAGTTCTCTTTTTTGGCAAACAAACACGGAATGCACTATAATGGAAAGATTTATTTGAAGCTCTTTACTATCGACAAAATTTGTCGTAATATTAGATTAAGTAAAACTCATACTGACTTCATATTTTTATTGTCGCTATTAGTGACTAAGGTAAGCAGAATAAATTTTTGAAACCATAAAAGTTTACTTCTAGGGGATTGATAAATTGGGGGAGGCAGAGGAACTGATGGGGAAGGTTCGCCATCGGAAAAATCTCTGTATAAATTAGGGATTGAAAGTTGGTATTTCTTACCAGTTCCGCGACTAATTTTATTTTCCGCACCCTCCCTAGTAATTAAATACTCATCGTATTTACGGAGTAGAGGAAATCGCACCAATGCCCATTGAAAACACTGTAACAGAAAAAACCAACACCAAGTTTACGGCTGATATGGTGCGAACCTATCTGCGCGAGATTGGTAGAGTACCTTTGCTTACCCGCGAGCAAGAAATTGTTTTCGGGAAGCAGGTACAACAGATGATGAAGCTTGTCGAAGCAAAAGAAGCTTTAGCCAAGAAGCTAGGGCGCGAGGTTAGCTTAGAAGAATGGACTGAGCAAGTTAATTTATCCGAAACAGAACTGAAAAAAACGGTTTTGGAAGGTAAACGCGCTAAGCAGAAGATGATTGAAGCTAACTTGCGCTTAGTTGTGGCGATCGCCAAGAAGTACCAGAAGCGAAACATGGAGTTTCTGGATTTAATCCAAGAAGGAGCTTTAGGATTAGAGCGCGGTGTAGAAAAATTTGACCCTATTCGTGGTTATAAGTTCTCCACTTATGCCTACTGGTGGATTCGCCAAGCGATTACTCGGGCCATTGCACAACAGGGACGAACTATTCGCTTACCAATTCATATTACCGAGAAGCTGAACAAAATTAAGAAAGTACAGCGCGAACTCGCTCAGAAATTAGGGCGATCGCCATCTCCAACAGAAATTGCGACTGAGTTGGATTTGGAACCCTCACAGATTCGCGAGTACTTGAATATGGCGCGTCAACCAGTTTCTCTGGATGTGCGAGTGGGTGACAACCAAGATACCGAATTACAAGAAATGCTTGAAGATGATGGTCCTTCACCAGAATATTATACAACTCAAGAGTTCTTACGCCAAGACCTGAACAACTTGTTAGCCGAGCTTACCCCTCAACAACGGGAAGTGTTGACTTTACGCTTTGGATTAAATGATGGTAATGAAATGTCCTTAGCAAAAGTCGGAGAGCGTTTGAGTCTCAGTCGCGAAAGAGTTCGTCAATTAGAACATCAAGCACTTGCCCATCTACGTCGCCGTCGCGGCAATGTTAAGGAATATGTCGCGAGTTAATAGTTTGATGTAGTTTGATTATTAGGTAATGCGCCTTCCACAAGGGAGGCGATTTTTTTGTCATTGTAGGTTGTATAGCATTTTATTTTAATATCCTTTGCCAAGGGTTCCCATTAAATTTTTTCTTCCAAAAAGAATTAATGGATGCTCCTCAACATTTCCGTAAAATCTCTAAATCATAAATTTTTATTTAAAGCGCGCTAGGCAAGAGGGAACTTCATAATTAAAGAATGGGGATTTAATTTATTTTAGATTTTCAAACATAGATGATTAATGATAAATTTTGCAAAACTATCAAAACACTGCGTTTTAATTTTTATAATCCCTAAAAGTATTGCAATTAATAGGTTATAGTCTATTAGATTTATTTCAGAATGATAAAATTTTGTAAAACAAAATATGTAAATAGAAAGATGACAAAAGTTCAAAAGATGAATTATGTATTTATTTTTTGAATTGTATTTTCTTCTTTCATTCTGTCCATAATTCATCTTTTCGACTCAATCGTTCGGATGAAGCTTCAACAGTTATGGCAATGTTAGTATAAATTTAATATTTAAAAAATAAATAAAATTTTTAATAAATTATGTTTTTGAAACCGAATAATATAAACTAATGTTTTAGTAGTAATATCTCATTCAACTACTTAGTTATTAATAAGACTAAATACTTAGAGAACGATATTTAATTATAGGAGAAAAGTGGTGATTAAATATATTAACAAATTTATTCCACCTCGTCGTTTTGCAGTGCCTTTATTGGGCTTAGTTGTGGTTATTGGTGCTATAGCACAACGCGCTCAACCTGTTTTATCCAAACAAATGACTCGACTGCAAGCAAATTCTTCATCAAAAGCTTTAGATAAGGAAATACGTAATTATACTGTGATCGGGGAAAAATTAGATACGACTTCCCAATTAATTTCTAAAGAAGCACGGTTGCGAAGGGCATTGAATAATTCGTCTCCTCAATCGAAATCTGTAGTTGTTCGTATATCTCCTGGGGAGACTTATACTTGGATGCAACGAAATATTTCTTCTAATTCTAAAGACTTAGTACAAGATAAGAGAAGCCCATCTACTACTAGAACAACGACTATTGAAAATAAAGCATCTATCAAAAGAGGGATACAGAAAAAGAATTTTCCGAAGAATGATGGTGTATTTCTCTATGGGAGTTCGCCACAAGCAGGACAATTTGGTGAAGGATATATTGTCTTTGAAAAGCGAGGTGGTAAAGTGATGGGTGGAATGTATATGCCTGCTTCTGAGTTTAACTGCTTTCAAGGGACTCTCGATAGGTCGGGAGAGATAGCTATGACCGTTAAAGGTTATGCTGGTGATGTAAGCCTAAATCAAGTAGCTTCAAGGGATAGGCTATCGAGAGCAAACGATTCAGAGCCAACAAACTATGCTTATTCGGTTGAGTTACAAGATTACAATCGGGTTGTAACGATCGGTAATGATGACCAACGTATTTTGAAAGCCTGTAAAGATAATTTTCGAGAATTTTAGATATTAGATAGTTGTTAGTTGTTAGTTGTTGGTTGTTGAGCATCGGGCAGTGATTTAGTATAGAGTGCCGCACCTCATGGGTAACCGTCAGCTTATCTACTAACCGCTAATCACTAACCACTATCTACTATACAATTTTAATACTCAATCCCTGGCTGAGCTTTTACGGCTTGATCTCGGAAAGGATGTTTAACTAGACTCATTTCGGTAACTAGATCTGCTCGTTCTATTAAAGATTGAGGTGCACCTCTACCCGTAAGTATGACATGATTTCTTTCGGGCTTTTGTTCCAATCCAGCCAAAACCTCTTCAACTCTTAAGTAACCGAGTTTAATGGCTATATTGATTTCATCTAAGAGTACCAGCTTGTATTCCGGATTGCGGATATATTCTAATCCTTTATCCCAAGCTGCTTGAGCTTTTTTAAGATCGCGATCGCGATCTTGAGTTTCCCAAGTGAATCCCTCACCCATGGCGTGGAACATTAACTGTCCATTTTCTTTCCAAGTACTAAATGCTTTTTTTTCAGAAGGTTCCCACGCACCTTTAATAAACTGAATAATAGCAACTTTATATCCATGTCCGAGAGAGCGCAGCACCATTCCCAAAGATGCTGTTGTTTTTCCCTTACCATTACCAGTATTGACAATAATTAAACCTTTTTCGAGAGAAGCGTCTGCAATTCTTTGGTCTTGCACTTCTTTACGTCGCTGCATTTTTTTTCGATACTGTTCTGATGTTAACGACTTACTTTGAGCAACGTTTACATCGGATGTAGTTTCATAAGACTGATTATCTTTCATAATACCCTGTATTTTCATAAACGAGTTCTAGAACCCTCTATCATTACCATAATGTTTTAGGTAAAAACCCCTACTTTATACTTATGCTTAACTATTTTTAGGAAAAATTCACTATTAATTAAAAGTTATTAACAGCTTTTTATCGTAACTTGTAAATTAAGTAAAAAGCGATCGCGGCTTTCCTATTCATTAGTTCAAATTACTAGTGTTATTTTTTACATATAAAAAGGTCAAAGAAAACAAATTTTATTTTGACTATTACTAACATGTAGACAATCAAATTAATTAACAAAAACTAGATTTTTTATGAAATTAAGTGTTGTAATACCATGCTTTAACGCAGCTGATACTATTGCGGTTCAATTAGAGGCTTTAAGCAAGCAGCAATGTTCTGAATCTTGGGAAATTATTATTGCCGACAACAATTCAACAGATGAAACTTTAGAAATTGTAAAACAATATCAGCAAGATCTACCTAATTTACGTATAGTTGATGCATCAAGCACCAAAGGTTCCGCCCATGCCCGCAATATAGGAGCAAGTGTAGCAAAATCTGACAATTTAGCATTTTGCGATGCTGATGATGAAGTCACTTCAGGATGGGTAGTTGCAATGATAGAAGCACTCTCCAAGCATGACTTTGTCGCTGGTTGTAGCGATTATGCAAAACTAAATGAACCGTGGGTAGCAAACTGTTGTGGATTAAGAGAAGCTAATGGAGTCAAAGATTACATATATTTTCCATACGCCGGTGGTAATAACCTTGGTGTTAAACGTTCGATTCATAATGCGGTAGGTGGTTTTGATGAAACAATGCTGTTACTTCAAGATGTGGATTACTGCTGGAGAATACAAAAAACCGGCATCAAACTTGAATCCGCACCAAATGCAGTAATTAATTTTCGGTTTCGTAACACTATTAAAGGTATGTATCGTAGATGTTGGAGATTAGCTTGTTACGATATTTTACTGCATCAAAAACATCAAAAAATGGGTATGCCTAAATTAATGAAATGGCGTGATTTTTCTAAAGACGCTGCAATTCTTCCTTTGAAATTTATAGTTAAAGTCCGCGATAAAGAAAGTTTTGTAAGATGGTTATTAGATTTAGCCTGGTTGGGAGGACATTTACAAGGTTCCATCAAATATAATTACTTAGTGATTTAGAATAATTTATAACTAAGCTGCTACGCATAAAAGTAGTCTTTGAACTTCCTCTTCTGGGAGGTTCATATCTTGCATCTAAGAGGATAGACCCAAAATTATTGTGTTGAACTTAATCTTGGGATTAAGCTGCTACGCATTTAAGTTGTATATTATTCTATTCTATAAGAATGCCTCAAACTTTCTTTAATGCCGGAGTGCTGGACTTTTGACAAGAGTATTGTAGATTAAAAATGCACAACAGCTTATCCCTCCTTCCCCCTTTCTTAAGGGAATATCAAGAATTTAGAATTTCATTTATGACGCATTATTACATCCTCTAACCGTATAAAATACTAAGGTTACTAAATATAAGCGGTAAAACTACATTATTTGACGGTCATTCATCGGAATTTTTTTAGAAGAAGAAAATTCCTATGGGAAAGATTGACTTGGTTTTGATGGATAAATTAAGGTTTCAAACTTAATACTGAGTGATTAAATTACGTCTAAAAAAAATTGGTGCAAGATGTGAAAAAGTATTGTTTCCCCATTACTTGACCTGTTATGTTATACTTTTCGAGGAGTATGAATTCGGTAGACAGCGTTTGTTTTTAGCATTCACAGACTTATCTCCGAAATGTACATCTCTACACACTCATGATTTCGGAGAGCATCCATGTCAATTTACGTAGGCAATCTTTCTTATGACGTTACAGAGGAGAATTTGAATGCAGTTTTTACGGAATATGGTACTGTAAGACGCGTTCAAATTCCTACTGACCGCGAAACTGGTCGCGTCCGCGGTTTTGGTTTTGTAGAAATGAGCTCGGAGGATGAAGAAGCAGCAGCTATTGAAGCCCTTGATGGAGCAGAATGGATGGGACGCGACCTTAAAGTAAATAAGGCAAGACCTAGAGAAGAGAGAGGTTCCTTTGGTGGAAATCGGAGAAATAATAGCTTCCGCAATCGCTACTAAGTTTTACCGCAATTGTTCGAGGTTCCGCTACTCCCAGTCAGTAGAGCAAGATATGCAGAGGAAATTAGTACTTTAAGTGCCGTCAAATCCTATAATTGATAAGTCAGAAGAGACTTAAAATCTACCGAGGGTATCTTGGGAATATAGGTTTAAACCTA